>JBGVJO010000111.1:0-10746 GCA_045129535.1 Eubacteriales bacterium | reverse complement strand
CTATGTGAAACCCAAACCGATCGTATCACTCCTACAAGATAGCGAAAAATTCCGCTTCGCCCCGTTTTGCAGATCCAATTCGGACGAAACGGAAGGAGCAAGCCCCTCCCCTACCGGGATAGATTTTGTGACGCATCCCATCCGCAGGCATATTCTTTCCTATCCCATCATATCGTATAGTAAAAACAATCGCGAAAGGATCACTATGGATATGAACAATCCCACCACCCTCACCTCGGTTGCCTGTCTGACAACCCTCACCCACGACTGCGCCGAGGATTTCACCCTGCCCGATTATATGCCCGAGATCCGTCGGGTCATCTCCGTGGATGCAAGCCCCCTGCCGGAGTCCCGCTTTCTCACCGGCGCCGCTATGGAATTCAGCGGCACGCTCATCTATTCCGTCCTTTACGTAGGCGATACGGGCGAGCTCTATTCCGCGCCCCTCAGCAGTGAATACTCCGCCTCCGTCGCCCTGGGCGACGCATCCGTTACCGATGCGGCCGCCGTGGGCATCGATACCCGCCTGGACAGCGTCAGCTGTCGGGCATCCGGCCCCCGCAAGCTGAGCCTCAAATCCCGCCTGAAGACGGGGATCGCCGCCTATCACCCCGATTCCCTGACCGAAACCGTCAAGGACGGTGCCACCGGCCGATCCGTATCGGAGGAATCCCCCGTGGAGCGGCTGATCCGCACGGCGGCAGACGCGCAGATTCTGCGTGGGGAGATTACCGCCACCGCCGCCGGCACGGTGCATCTTCCCCCCGATGCGAAGGTGATCGCCTGCCGCGGGGCTATCCGCCCCGAATCCGTTCGTTCGGCGCACGACGGTGTGTCCGTCACCGGCGATGCCGTACTGCATATGCTCTGCCTTAGCGGCGAGGGAAAACTGTTCTGCACCACCGCCAAATCCCCTATCCGTGAAACTGTGGCCGTCACCGGTGCCGCCGACGGCGATCCCTGCCGTGCCTGGGGGCGGAGTGCCGCCGTAACCGTGAACACGTCGGATCCCGCCAACGTGGCCTGGGAAATTGAGTACGATATGGAGGCGGAATGTGTGCGCCCCGGCGAATCCGCCTATACGGCGGATGCCTACGCCACCGTTTGTGCGTCCTCCGTGGAGACCGCGGAGCACGATAGCCTTCGGCTGATCAAATGCGGCATCGGCGCCCTGTCCTGTTCCGGGGAAAGCGGCCGTCAGAGCAAGGCGGCTTCGGGCGAATCCGTGATCCGCACCGATGCGGCGGCATCGGTGGAGCGGGTAGAGATGGGGGAGGGGAAGAAGCTGATCCTCCACGGAAATTGCGCGTGCCGCGTTCTTCTCGCCGCCGACGGCGACGTGATCACGGAGGAATTTGCCGTGCCTTTCCGCTACGAAACGGAAGCGGCCGCCCGTGTGGACTCGCCGGAGCTTCTGTGGCGGTGCACCGCCGAGGTGGTGGACGCCACCGCCCGCACGGAGGGGGATAAGATCACCGTAGGCGTGGATCTGGCGCTGAGTATGTCCGTTTTGTCCCGGGAGAAGATTCGCTCCGTCCGCTCTGTTTCGCTGGATTCTTCCGCTCCCGTGGTCGCGGAGGAGGGCGTGGTGCGGATCTGCTATCCCGATGCCGGCGAGCCCATTTGGGAGGTAGGGAAGCGCTACCGTGCCGATCTGGGGGCGCTGTGCCGCCGAAACGGCCTGGCCGAACCCACGTCCCTTTGCACGGGAGAGCCCATTCTGGTATAAAAAAAGAGGTGCGAAAGCACCTCTTTTCTTTTTGTTGTATTACCATCCCAGGGATGCGGCGCCGATAATGCCCGCGTCGTTGCCCAATTCGGCAATCACCAGCTTGGTTTTCGGTTCCCGCTCTTTGGTGTAGACTTCCTTGAATACCCGCTCCTTCAGGGGGGTGAGCAGATAATCGCCCTCGTGGCAAATGCCGCCGCCGATGGAGAGAACCTCCGGCTGGAAGATGTTGATCATGTTGGCAATGCCGCAGGCCAGGTAGTCGATGTAGGTGTCCACTACCTCTTTGCCCGCCGTATCGCCTTGCTTGGCGGCGGTAAAGGCGGTCTTGCCTGAGATGCGCGCCAAATCACCGCAGATCAGCTTTTCCATCAGTGTGGGGATTTTCTTTTCCCGGCAGGCGAGGATCTTTTCCTTTGTGGTGGTGATCAGCCCCGTGGCGGAGGAGTAGGTTTCAAAACATCCCCGACGGCCGCAGGAGCACTGCCGTCCGTCCTTCTCAATGACGGTGTGGCCCAGCTCCGCACCCGCAAAATTGAATCCGGCATATACTTTTCCGTCCAGGATAATGCCGCCGCCCACGCCGGTGCCCAGCGTGATCATCACCGAGTAGCGGCTGCCCTTGGCGGCGCCGGCCATGGCCTCTGCCTTGGCGGCGGCGTTGGCGTCGTTCTCGATGTACACCTTGATGCCGCCCAGGAGAGAGGACAGCTTTTCGCACATGGGATACATATAGAAGGGAAGATTGTTGGCGTACTCAATGACGCCGCTTGCGCTGTTGGCGGTACCGGGGGTGGCCATGCCGGCGAACGCGACGTCCTCCCGGCTCAGTCCCGCTTCCTCCATCAGCTTCAAGCAAAGGGCGGCAATGTCCGCCGTGATGGCGTCCGCCTCCCGTTTGGCGCGGGTGGGAATGCTTTCTTTTTTAACGATGCGGTACTCCGCGTCCACGATGCCTACGGCGATGTTGGTTCCGCCCAAGTCGATGCCGATTGAATACATAGTGCCACCATCCTTGCAGTGTGTTGTTTATGGGTTCATTATATCCTGTTTTCCCGCCTGTGTCAACGGGGCGATACTATTTTCTCCCGATTCCGGAAAACAATCGCCCGCCGGGGATATTCATAAAAAATTAACGGAAGTTTCCCGGCAGGGCGCATTTAGGTATTGAAAAATCGGCAAAAATGGTATACAATAACTATGATTGAAGTTAGAAAGGATGGAAATCAAAAACCCATGGCAAACGATACCAAGCGTTTTGTATATGCAGACAATGCGGCTACCACTCCGGTGGCACCCGAGGTAATCCGGGAAATGCAGCCGTATTTTGAAGAGTGCTGGGGAAATCCCTCCAGCATATATAGAAAAGGACTGGAAGCTAAGCGGGCCATCAACGGCGCCCGCGAGCGCATCGCCAATATTCTCGGCTGTACCGCCAAGGAGATCTTCTTCACCTCCTGCGGCTCCGAGTCCGACAACTGGGCCATCAAAGGCGCAGTAGCCTTCAGCAAGAAGAAGCACATTATCACCACGAAGATCGAGCATCCCGCTGTGCTCCAGACCGTGGCCAAGCTGGAAAAGCAGGGCTATCGGGTAACCCGCCTGGACGTGGATGAGTACGGCGTGGTCCGCCTGGATCAGCTGGAGGCCGCCCTGGACGAGGATACGGCTCTGGTGGCCATTATGGCGGCCAACAACGAGATCGGTACCCTCCAGCCTATTGCAGAGGCAGCTCGCCTTGCTCACAAGGCAGGGGCTCTGATGTTCACCGATGCAGTGCAGGCAATGGGTGCTATGCCCTTGAAGGTGGACGAGCTGGGCGTGGATCTGCTCAGCTTCTCCGGCCATAAGCTGAATGCCCCCAAGGGCATCGGCGGATTGTACGTGCGTCGCGGCGTGCGTATCGATCGGTTCGTGGATGGCGGCGGACAGGAAAGCGGTCGCCGCGGCGGTACGGAGAACGTACCCTACATTATGGCGCTGGCCAAGGCAATGGAGCTCTCCCAGGAGAAGATGGCGGACAATGCCCGTCTGATCACCCTGCGGGACCGTCTGATCGCCGAATTGACCAAGATCCCCTACTCCCGTCTGAACGGTCATCCCACCGAGCGTCTGCCCGGTAACGTGAATATTACCTTCCGGTATATCGAAGGCGAGGGAATGCTCCTTCTGCTGGACCAGGCAGGCATCTGTGTGTCTACCGGCTCGGCTTGCTCCTCTGCATCTCTTGAGCCTTCCCACGTATTGGTAGCCTGCGGCGTGCCGATTGAGGATGCCCACGGCTCCCTCCGCATTTCCCTCGGCCATCAGAATACCGCTGAGGATGTGGAATATATCATTGAAACCTTGCCCGGCATTGTGCAGAGACTCCGCGATATGAGTCCCATCTATCCCGGCAACGAATAAACGAAAGGACGTCCGATAAGGACAGGTGATTATAATGGATTACAGCGAAAAAGTACTTGACCATTTTACCAACCCCCGCAACGTGGGTGAAATTCCGGATGCCGACGGTGTCGGCACCGTGGGTAACCCCAAGTGCGGCGATATTATGAAGATGTTTCTGAAGATCGAGAACAACGTGATCGTGGATTGCAAGTTTAAGACCTTCGGCTGCGGCGCGGCAATTGCTACGTCCTCTATGGCAACGGAGTTGATCAAGGGTAAGACTGTGGACGAGGCTCTGCAGCTGACCAACAAGGCGGTTGTAGAGGCGCTGGACGGTCTGCCGGCCGTAAAGGTGCACTGCTCCGTTCTGGCGGAAGAGGCAGTAAAGTCTGCGGTTGCGGACTACTACAAGAAGAACAACATCCCCTTCGATGCCAAGCTTCTGGAGTGCACCGAGGAAGGTTGCTGCCATCTGGCGGCCCATGGGGAAGAGCACTGAGTCAGGATACAGTTCAGCTTAGGTTATAGGCCAACCACCTGACTCGCGAGAATTTCCCTGGCGGAAAATTCTCCAAGATGCATCCGGGGATGGACAGGATACAGTTCAGCTTAAGTTGTAGGTTAACCACCTGACTAGCGAGAATTTCCCAATGTGAAATCGAGAAACAGAGAACACCCCGCGCTTGTCGCAGGGTGTTCATTTTTTGTCTCCGGGAGGAGTTGTGGGCGCTGTGGGTGTCAAAATCCGTTCCGTATTCGTTCACGGGAAAGGGGAGAAATGCACACGGACGGTTCACAAAGCATTGGTAATAAAAGGGATAAAGATACAGAATAAGGAAGAAAAATCCCATAAAATGGATAAATAGGGCGTTTTTGCTGCTTTTTGTGCATATTGTATATGTGTAGAAAAAACGATTGTTTTTTTGTGCAAATTGCTACTTGCGAAGTGTGCGAATATCGGAGAGAAGGGGGCTTTTTTGTGAATTCACACCTCTTTTAACGAGTAAATGGAATTTACTGCGCGAATGCGGGAGGGCGCAGATGACTAAATGTGGGGGTTGTCCCCCTCCCATTCACGATGTCTTCGTTCATTTTTCGACGCACGGGTAAGTTAAAATTACCCAACTGGGCGGAAGGGGAACGGTGCCGTTTTTTTCGCCCCGATAGCAAAAGTACCAAAAATATCTTGCCGGCTTTGCGGAGGTGAAAAACGCCTTTTTAACGCCTTTGCACAGCCGGGCTCTGCTTGACTTTTTGGGCCCTCTGTGCTATGATATTTACATATAAATATATGGTGGATCTTTGCGTTCTCCATTATTTTTAGGCGGAATTCGTGCGGTAAAATCTCATGGATTCCCCGCAAAAAAATGCCGCAGCACTGCGGTTTTACCCCTGATTTGTCATATATATGATAACGCAGGAGCGTGTTGCGGTGCAGCATTACCCGGAGCTGGTGATTCGGCGAATCCGGGTACTTACCTATCGCCGAATCCAAAACAAGCAGGAGGAAGGTTCTATGAGAAGAAACCCCACGAGAAGACTGATGGCTTTCGTGCTGTCGCTTTTGATGTTGGTCGGCTGTTTCGTTCCCGCGTTCGCGGCGGATGAGACCGGTGCCAGCAGCCTGGGCACGACAACGCTGAAAGATATCAGTGAATCCCTGAATGCAATTTCCTACGCAACGTATCGGGAGAAATATCCGGATGCGGTTCGCGGCGTGGACATTGCAGTCGACATTGCGGCTTACATCGCTGATGCAACCACGGCGAATGTTGAGCTGCGCGCAAGCGTTGCCGATTCATTCGGTGACAAGAGAAGCAACTGCCTGTACGTAGGCGACTCGGGCAAGGTAAGCTGGCCCGTTTCGATTCCGAAGACAGGTCTGTACGCTATGGAGATTGAGTATTGCTCTGCGTCCACCAAGACGAACTCCATCGAGCGTATGCTTTATATCAACGACAAGGTGCCCTTTAAAGAGGCCCGCTACCTGAATCTGACAAAGACCTGGGAGCACGACTACGACGAGGAAACCGGACGCTTTGAGCTGGATGCTACCGGCAGTGAGCTGCGCCCCGTGACCGAGGTTGTACAGAAGTGGTCCAAGTATTCCATCGCGGATGCAGGTACATATTACGCCAATCCCTTTGAGTTCTACTTCGAGGAAGGCGAGAACACCATCTCTCTGGAGGGCGTTCGCGAGGATATCATCATCTCCGCCATCCGTCTCTATCCGTACGAGGATCTGCCTACGTACGCAGAGAAGCTGGAAGAGTATGCCAAGGGCGGCTATGCCGAAGGTACGGACGTGATCCATCTGGACGGTGAAAAGCCGGCGTACGTTTCTGACTACACGATCTACCCGATCTACGACAGAACCTCCGCCATCACCGAGCCCCAGCATGCGACGAAGATCATGCGTAACACCATCGGCAGCGAGAAGTGGCAGACCACCGGCCAGTGGATCGAATACAACTTCCACGTAGAGAATGCCGGTCTGTACACCATCAACCTCCGCTTCAAGCAGTCGGAATTGAGCGGTCTGTACGTATCCCGCCGCCTGACCATCGACGGTAAGGTTCCCTTCGAGGAGTGCAACTACCTCCGCTTCGATTACAACACCGACTGGCAGGTAGGCCCCCTGAACGACGGCGGTGAGCACGGCGGATTCCAGTTCTATCTGGAGCCCGGCGACCACACCCTTCGCCTGGAGGTTACCCTCGGTGATATGGGCGACATCGTTCGCCGCGTATCCGAGTCTCTGTCCAACATCAACGACTCCTATCTGCAGATTATGAAGCTGACCGGCGTTACCCCGGACCGCTACCGTGACTACGGCTTTACCCGTGTAATGCCCGACACCATCGAGACCATGATCCTCGAGAGCATGAACCTCTACGAGGTAATCGATTACATGTCCTCCATGAACGGCGGTAAGAGCCAGCACACCGGTACGCTGGAGCAGGTGGCTATCCGTCTGCACAAGATGGGTACGGATGAGGACCAGATCGCCCGTAACCTGGGCTCTCTGAAGGATAACATCAGCACCATGGGTACCTGGATTACCAACGTATCCAATCAGTCCCTGGAAGTGGACTACATCCAGATTCAGGGCGCATCGGCTGAGATGCCCAAGGCGAAGGCAAACTTCTTCGAGAGCACCTGGCACGAGCTTAAGATGTTCTTCGGAAGCTTCTTTGCCGATTACAATACCCTCGGCGGTGAGCGCGGCGGCGACGCCGTAACCGCGTGGATGGTTACCGGCCGTGACCAGGCTACCATCATGCGTAACCTGGTGGACGATAAGTTCACTCCCGAGACCGGCGTTGCCGTCGATCTGAAGCTGGTTGCAGGCGGTACGCTTCTTCCCTCTGTTCTGGCAGGCGTTGGCCCGGACGTAGCCCTTGACGGCGCCGATCCGATCCAGTACGCAATTCGTGGTGCGGTTCTTCCTCTGAACGATTTCGATACATTCGACGAAGTGTGCGACCGCTTTACCGAGGCCGCTATCATTCCTCTGACCCTGTACGGCAAGACCTACGGTCTGCCCGAAACACAGACCTTCTACATGATGTTCTACCGTAAGGACATCCTGGCGGATCTGGGTCTGGAGGTTCCCAAGACCTGGGACGATCTGATGGCAATGGTTCCCGTTCTGCAGTTCAACAACATGCAGATCGGTCTGCCCAACACCCTGCAGACCAACTATCAGGTATTTATGTACCAGAACGGCGGTAAATTGTGGGTTGACGACGGTATGAGAGTCAATCTGGACTCCAACGTGGTGCTGGAATCCTTCGAGGATATGTGCAACATGTTCACCCAGTACTCCCTGCCTTACAAGTACGACTTCGCAAACCGCTTCAAGTCCGGTGAGATGCCCATCGGTATCATCACCTACACCGAGTATAACAAGCTGATTCTGTTCTCCACTGAAATTTCCGGTCTGTGGGAAATGGTTCCCCTGCCCGGTATGACGGATGAGAATGGAAATATCAATAACACCTCTCCTTCCAGCGTAGCTTCCATCGTTATGATGAAGGGCTGCAAGAACGAGGAGAATGCATGGAAATTCATGGATTGGTGGGTAGACCGCGACTTCCAGGTAGATTACTCCAACGAGCTCGTTGCCGTTATGGGTCCTGCCGCGAAGAACGCTACCGCAAACCGTGAAGCACTGGAAGAGCTGCCCTGGTCCTCCAGCGAGTATCAGAATCTGACCCTCCAGATGAACAATCTGATGGCAGAGGCTGCATACCCCGGCAGCTATATCATCGGTCGTTATGCCGAGTTTGCTTTCCTGGATTCCTACAACAAGAAGCTGGATCCTGTAGACTCGCTCCTTAATTACATCAATACGATCAACAAAGAAATCAATCGTAAACGTACTGAGTTCGACTACGAAACTCTGGAGATCGGTCAGACCCTGGCCGACAAGCGCACAGCGCAGGCCATCGAGCTGATGACCGAGCTCACCGGATACGATGCGGAAATTGCCGCAGCAACAGCAGCATTGGAGAATGAAGACGTGGACGCTATGCGTCAGGTTGCCTCCAAGTTCGCAAGAAGTGCGTCCGACGAGACGCTGGCACAGATCGCCATCTACCTTACCGAGGCAGCTGACGCGCTGGCAATCTACAAACTGTACGAATAATCCTGACTCGAAAATATTAATTAAGGAGAAAAGCAATGTCAAAGAAAGTCGCTTCACAGACTGCGACACGCACGGATATGACTAAGGCGCAGTGGACATGGTTCCAGATGAAACAGCACAAAGTTGCTTATTTCATGGTCGCGCCCTTCATGATCATCTTCCTGATCTTCACAGTCATTCCCGTCGTTGCATCGCTCTTTCTGAGTTTGACAACGTTTAATATGTTGCAGACCCCGAAATTCATTTTCCTCGACAACTACGTTACCTTGTTTTTGGACGATGATCTCTGGATCACCGCTCTGAAGAATACACTGGTGTTTGCGGCCATCGTCGGTCCCGCATCCTACATCCTTTCCTTCCTCGTCGCTTGGTTCATCAACGAGCTTCCTCCGAAGATTCGTGCGGTGGTAACCCTGATCTTCTATGCGCCCTCCATTTCCGGTAACGCATACCTGATCTGGCAGACCCTGTTCGCCAGCGACTCCTACGGATGGGTCAACGGTAAACTTCTTTCCTGGGGTATGATCGACGCACCGATACTGTGGTTCGAAAACGAAAAATACGTAATGGCCCTCTGTATCGTGGTTGCCCTCTGGACCTCCCTCGGTACCTCCTTCCTGTCCTTTATCGCAGGTTTGCAGGGTATCGACTCCGCCCAGTTCGAGGCTGCTGCCGTGGACGGTATCAAGAACCGTTGGCAGGAGCTGTGGTACGTTACTCTGCCGAATATGTACTCCCAGCTGCTCTTCGGTGCGGTGCTTTCCATCACCGGTGCCTTCAGCTTCGGCACTATCGTAACGACCCTGGCCGGACATCCTTCCGTTAACTACGTGGCTTACACCATCTCCCACCATCTGAATGAATATCAGAATACCCGTTGGGAAGTTGGTTACGCCTCCGCAATTTCGTTCGTATTGTTCCTGATGATGATCGGATCCAATATGGCGATTACCAAACTGCTTTCAAAGGTGGGACGATGACATGGCAAAGAAATTAAGAACAAGAAAACATCGCGTCGTCCTGAACCGCAGCGCCGGCGGTGATACCGCGATCAGTATCGTCCTCACGATTTTCGGCGCGTTCATGTTCCTTCCTATGTTGTATATCCTTATGAACTCCGTGAAGCCTATGGCAGAGCTGTGGATCTACCCGCCCCGCTTCTACGTGGTTGCTCCTACTCTGAACAACTTCAAGAGCTTGTTCAGCCTGATGGGCGACTCCTGGGTGCCCTTCTCTCGCTACATCTTCAATACGGTGTTCATCTCCGTGGTTGGTACCTTCGGTAACCTGATGCTTTCCTCCATGGCAGCCTATGCGTTGGCAAAGATCCCCTTCCCGGGTCACAAGTGGATGTTTAAGCTGGTTCGTACCGCCCTCATGTTCTCCTCCACGGTTACCGGTATTGCAAACTTCATCACCATGTCCATTCTGGGCTGGGTCGACACCTACTGGGCGATCATCATCCCCGCCTTCGGCTCCACTCTGGGCTTGTACCTGATGAAGCAGTTCATGGATTCTCATGTTCATTTCTCTATACTTGAGAGTGCCCGTCTGGACGGTGCATCCGAGATGAAGACCTTCTGGGTTATCGCAATGCCTATGGTTAAGCCCGCATGGCTGACTCTGATCATCTACTGCTTCCAGGGTCTGTGGAATGCCGGTGCTTCTCCCTACGTGTACAGTGAAGAATTGAAGACACTGAACTATGCAATCGGTCAGATCACCGCCGGCGGCGTGGCCCGTGCAGGTGCCAGCGCAGCGGCAACGGTGGTTATGATGATGGTTCCTATCCTCGTATTCGTTATCTCTCAGAGTAACATCATCGAGACCATGGGTACCAGCGGTATGAAGGACTAAGGAGGTAATAATAATGAAGAAATTATCACGTGTTCTGCTTACCGTTGTTGCACTGATGATGCTGCTTCCCGTCGTAGTCGGCGCCGCAGCTCCTTACGCAACCTATACATACTCCTCCAGC
>JBGVJO010000110.1:0-2468 GCA_045129535.1 Eubacteriales bacterium | reverse complement strand
CGTTTCCGTACATCAGACTCCTTCCTTTAGCAAAGAAGACGTATACGGCAATATGTTTGCCGTAAGCAGCTATACCAAGGACGTGAACCGTTCTATGGAAATCATCACTGCCCTCAATACCGATCCTGAATTGCGTACTATCCTTCAGTACGGTGTGGAAGACAAGCACTGGAAAGTGAATGACGAAAATCCTGACGTTATCGACGTAATCAGCGACGATTACAAGATGAACATTCTGGAGACCGGTAACGTATATATGACCTATCCCGCAGCCGGCGTATCCAAGGACGTTTGGGAGTACAGCAAGACTCAGAATCTGGCCAGCCAGGTGTCTCCTTACTACGGATTTGATATGGCCAACTACGATACCACGGTAATCGATGAGTATCTGGTTCAGTTGGAGCAGTATTCCAAGGATATCTACGATCGCATTGAGGCTATGAGCGCGCAGGAATTCTCTGATGGATTGTCTGCTTTGAGAAAAGAAGTAAACGCCAATGAAGTAATCCTTCGCCTGCTTAGCCAGGAAGATGCCGTCAGCCTTTATTCCTTCTATTTTGACTTCTTTACCGATAACGGCGGTAGCCTGGAAGACTAATTTTCCCAAAGAGTCCGGTTTATCCGGACTCTTTTTTGCGTAAATGCGATCCTAATTGTAAATATTTTGTTAATATCGAAAAATGCGTTGCAATATTATCTATATTATGGTATAATACCAAAGCGTGTGCGGAAAACGCGCATAGCACACACACGCTTGTGACGGCGCCTGACGGTGCTGCACGGTAAAGATAAAGTTTACCGATGCCAATGGCTGCAGTTCAGACGCTTTCGCGTGGCGGAAAATAACCGTAAGGAGAAAAAATCATGGCAATTGTAAGCATTAAGCAGCTTCTGGAAGCCGGTGTACACTTCGGTCACCACACCAGACGCTGGAACCCCAAGATGGCAGAGTACATCTTCACCGAGCGTAACGGCATCTACATCATCGACCTGCAGAAGACCATCAAGAAGTTTGAGGAAGCGTACATGTACGTACGTGACGTTGCTGCTCAGGGCGGCACCGTTCTGTTCGTTGGTACCAAGAAGCAGGCTGCTGACGCGATCCGCGAAGAGGCTGAGCGTTGCGGTATGTACTATGTAAACGTGCGTTGGCTCGGCGGTATGCTGACCAACTACAAGACCATTCGTCAGAGCATCAACCGTCTGAACTCTCTGGAGAAGATGCAGGAGGACGGCACCTTTGATATGCTTCCTAAGAAGGAAGTTGCACAGCTGCAGAAGGAAATGTACAACCTGGAGAAGAATCTGGGCGGTATCAAGAACATGCAGGGCATTCCTTCCGCTATCTTCATCGTTGACCCCCGCAAGGAGCACAACGCTGTTCTGGAAGCAAAGAAGCTGGGTATTCCCGTTGTTGCTATCGTTGATACCAACTGCGATCCCGATGATGCAGACTACATCATTCCCGGTAACGATGACGCTATCCGCGCTATCCGTCTGATCTCCTCTGTTCTCGCTGACGCTGTTATCGAGGGCAAGCAGGGTGAGCAGCTCACCGAGGGTGAAGCAGCTGAGGCTGAAGCAACCGAAGACGCAAACAACTAATCTGTAAAATTACGGAGGATATATAAAATGGCAGCTATTACCGCAAAAATGGTAGCCGATCTCCGCGCGCAGACCGGCTGCGGCATGATGGAGTGCAAGAAGGCACTCACCGCTTCCAATGGTGACTTCGATGAGGCCGTAAAGGTTCTCCGCGAGAAGGGTCTGGCTGTTGCCGCTAAGAAGGCAACTCGTATCGCATCCGAGGGCGTTGTTGATATTATGCTCTCCGAGGATGGCAAGACCGCCGCTATGATCGAAGTAAATGCTGAGACCGACTTCGTAGCAAAGAATGAAAAGTTCCAGGAGTTCGTTCGCGGCCTTTTGAAGACTATCATCGCTCACAGACCTGCAGACGTTGAGGCTTTGAACACTCTGCCTTATCCGGATTCTGACTTTACTGTGGAAGGCAAGCTGAAGGACATGATCTTCACCATCGGTGAGAACATGAACATCCGCCGCTTCCTCATCGTGGACGGTATCCTGAGCACCTACATCCACGGCAAGGGCACCACCGGTGTTATCATCAACTTCGAGGCTGATGACGTTTGTGCAAACAACCCCGGCTTTGCAGAATTCGCTAAGAACATCGCACTGCAGGTTGCTGCAATGCCCGTTCTGTACCTGAACAAGGAGTCCGTTCCCGCAGCTGATCTGGAGGCTGAGAAGCAGATCCAGCTCACCATGATGAAGAACGATCCCAAGAATGCAAACAAGCCTGAGAGCATCCTCGAGAAGATGATCATGGGTAAGATGAACAAGTTCTATGAGAAGAACTGCCTGACCGAGCAGTCCTACGTTAAGGACGACAACCTTTCCGTTGCACAGTACGTTGCTGCAACCGCTAAGGAGTTCGGCGGCAATAT
>JBGVJO010000109.1:0-5449 GCA_045129535.1 Eubacteriales bacterium | reverse complement strand
CGCATGAGAATGTCTGCACGGTTCTGGGCGATCTGGGCATCGATCTGATCGGGCATATCGTAGGCGGGAGTACCCTCCTCACGGGAGTAGGGGAACACGCCCACGCACTCGAATTTTTCTTCCTTTACGAAGCGGCACAGCGCCTCAAAATCCTCCTCCGTCTCGCCGGGGAAGCCGGTGATGAAGGTGGTGCGGAGGACGATACCGGGCACGCCGTCGCGGAGGCGATGGATCGCGTCCTTGATGCACGAGGAATCACCGTGGCGGTTCATGCGGGCCAGCACGGGATCGGAGGCGTGCTGGAGGGGGATATCGATGTACTTGACAACCCGATCGTTTTGTGCCATCTCGGCCACCAATTCGGGGGTGATCTTGTCGGGATAGCAGTAGAGCAAGCGGATCCACGGGATCTCGGTGGCGTCGGTGATGGCGCGGATCAAGCGGGGCAGGGCGTACTCGCCGTACAGATCGAATCCGTAGGCGGAGGTGTCCTGGGCCACCAGGATCAGTTCCTTGATTCCCATCTCGTCCAAGGTCTTTGCCTCGGCCACGATATCCTCCACGGTGCGGGAGCGCATATTGCCCCGGATGTAGGGGATGGCGCAGTAGGCACAGCGGTTGTTGCAGCCCTCGGAGATTTTCAGATAGGCGTAGGCGTCACCGGTGGTGATGACGCGATCGCCGCCCAGCTCCAGTTTTTCCTTATCGTCAAAGCGGGCGTATTTCTCCGATTTTGCGAGAGCCGCCTCGATGGCCTCCGTGATGTGGTGGATGGATCCCACGCCCAAAACCGCATCGATCTCGGGTATCTCGGAAAGAAGCTCCTCCCGATATCGCTCGGGCAGACAGCCCGTGACGATCAGCGCCTTCAGATTGGCGTTGTCCTTCAGCCAGGCCACGTCCAGAATGTTGTCGATGGCCTCCTGCTTGGCACTTTCAATGAAAGCACAGGTGTTGACGATGACTACGTCTGCCTCGCTTTCTTCCGGCGTGATGGTGTATCCCGCCTGAGCGATGTGGGCCAGCATCACTTCCGTGTCCAGCTGATTCTTGGGACAGCCCAGGGACACAAAACCCACCTTAATATCCGATTTTCTCATAGTTTCTCCTGTTTATTCGGCGTCGGCGAAGGAGGCCAGGGCATCCTTGATCTCGTTGCCGGAATATCCCATGCGAAGCAGGGACAAAATCATTTTCTGTTTTTCCTGGGGATCGGCGGGGATCTCCCCGTATTTTTTCACCAGGATGACGTGCAGTGCGTGCATAAATTCTTCCTCGGGAATCTCGGCCAGGGCGTTTTCAATCACCTCTCGGGGATAGCCCTTGGCGGACAGCTCTGCCACGATACGGCGGCGTCCCCAATATTTGCGGCGCAGATAGGTGTCGATGGCGTGCTCTACCTGCACGTCCTCCTTCACCATACCGTGCTCCACGGCATAATCCGCGGCGTACTCGCAGATCTCCTCGGAGAAATCGTATCCTTTCAGCTTGTGGATCAGCGTGCGGCGGCTCACCCCGGAATAGGAAAGGATTCCTTTCATGCGGGCGATGGCGCGGGACAACGCGGCGCTGCGCTCCATACGGAGGTAGTCCTCCTCAGTGATGGCGCCTCCGCTTTGCAGACGTCCCCAATGCCAGAACTCACGGGAGATCAGATACTCCACGGTTTCGTTTGCTTCTGCTGTGCCGATTCGTATGCTGACGGAAATGCCCGCCGGGGATTCGGATACGGATTTGATGCTGTACGTACTCACCTAAAACTCCTTATTCATCTTATGCTGTCCAAAAAAACGTATGATGTATCAGCGCTTGCGCTGTACACGGCCGTTCTCCACGGCAAAAAGTGCCACGTCGGAAATACGGTCGAATATATTTTCTCCCTCGCAGGTGGTGATGATCACCTGCCGCTGACCGAGAGCGGAGAGCAGATACTCCCGTCTCTCCCCGTCCAATTCAGAGAAGACGTCGTCCAGAAGATACACCGGCTCCTCGCCGCCCACGGCGCGGGATATGGCGCCCTCCGCCAGCTTCATGGCCAGAGCCAGCGACCGCCGCTGCCCCTGGGAGGCATACAGTTTGGCGCTCTGATCGTTCAGATCCACAGCCACGTCATCCCGATGGATGCCGTAGAGGGTGGTGCCGGCGGCGATCTCCTTCGCCAGCCGCTCCGTCAGAACGGCGTACAGCCGATCCGCCACGGCGGACTCACTGCGATGGGGAAGATCGACGGGGGCGTCGCTGCCGGCGGCGCAGACGTACGTCAGACGGGGGATCTCCCGCCCGCCGGTCATATCGTGAAAGCACTCGCCCACCAGCTCACTCAGCCGATCGGTGTAGGCGGATCGGCGGGCTATGACGGCCGCTCCGCTGCGGGCCAGCTGTCGGGCGTAGACTGCCCACTGATTATCCTCCACGTGCCAACCTTCCGCCGCCTGCTTCAAAAGCGCGTTGCGCTCCGTCAGAGCATGGGTGTAGGTGGAGAGAGCGGCTACGTAGTCGGGATACAGCTGTGCCAAAGCGATGTCCAGAAAGGCACGGCGCTCCGCCGGTGCTCCCGTCACGAGGGACAGATGCTCCGGGCAGAAAAGCACGGCCCGAAAGGAGCCCACCAGCTCCTTCACCCCGGAAAGAGGGGCGCCGCCCCGGGTGATCCGCTTCTTTCCCCTTGTGGGGAAGGTGACGGACAGGTGGGTGTCGTACACGTCTCCCTCACCCCGACAGGTGAGAGATGCGGTACCGAAATCGCACCCGGTGCGCACGAGAAGCTTGTCCGGCACGCCCCGGAAGGATTTACCCCGGGCAAAATAATACATACCCTCGAGGATATTGGATTTTCCTTGGGCGTTGGCGCCCCAGAGCACGTTGACTCCGGGGGAAAACTCCACCTTAGCCTCTCTTATGTTCCGAAAATCCTCAAAGGAGATGGAAGTGGCTTTCATAAAATACTTCAGCGATTACTCGTCGTCGCCCAGATCAAGGTCGTCTCCGTCCTCATCCATATCGAGCAGACGGATATCCAGCGGCTCGTCGTCGCCCTCCTCGAAGTCGGAATCCCGCATCTTGGCGGCTTTTTCGCGCACCAGACGCTCCACCTCGGCGCTGATCTCCGGATTGTCGTCAAGGAACTTGCGGGCGTTGTCCTTGCCCTGGCCGATCCGCTGGCCGGCGTAGGAGAACCAGGCGCCGCTCTTCTCGATGATCTCGAAGGTAACGGCCATATCCAGAATCTCGGAGGCCTTGGAGATGCCCTGGCCGTACAGAATATCGAATTCTGCGGTCTTGAAGGGGGGAGCTACCTTGTTCTTGACCACCTTGCAGCGGACGTGGCTTCCGTAGATGTCGGTGCCGTTCTTCAGATTCTCCACCTTGCGGATGTCCAGACGGACGGAGGCGTAGAATTTCAGCGCCTTACCGCCGGGGGTGGTTTCGGGATTGCCGTACATCACGCCAACCTTCTCACGCATCTGGTTCAGGAAGATGACGATACATTTGGTCTTGGATACGGTGCCGGACAGTTTTCGGAGAGCCTGAGACATCAGTCTTGCCTGCAGACCCACGTGGGCGGCACCCATGTCGCCCTCAATCTCCTGCTGGGGCACCAGAGCCGCCACGGAGTCGATGACTACGATATCGATGGCGCCGGAGCGAACCAGAGCTTCGCAGATCTCCAGACCCTGCTCACCGGAGTCGGGCTGGGAAACCAGCATGGAATCGATGTTGACGCCCAGTGCTTTGGCGTATACGGGATCCAAAGCGTGCTCCGCGTCGATGAAGGCAGCCTCGCCGCCGGCCTTCTGTACCTCGGCAATGGCGTGGAGTGCCAAAGTGGTCTTACCGGAGGATTCCGGTCCGTAGATTTCAATGATACGGCCGCGGGGCAGACCGCCTACGCCCAGTGCCAGATCCAGGTTCAGGGATCCGGTGGGAACGGCGCTGACCGCCATGCGGGGATTGTCGCCCATCTTAATGATGGCGCCCTTGCCGTAGGCGCGCTCGATCTGGGAGATGGCGGTGCTCAGGGCTTTTTTCTTCTCTTCGGGAGTGGCGTCTGCTGCGATTACGGGAGCGGCTGCTTTCTTGGAAGATTTCATACTATACAGATTCCTTTCGGACGATAAAATACGGAGTTTCGGGGCAGCATTGCAAAAAACGCAAAAAATCCACCCAATTACTATATCTATTATAACATAGAATGAAATCTTTGTCCATCAAATAAACAAAAGTTTGTGATTTTTTGACAGGGGGATTTTGCGGGGATGGTTTCTCGTCTCTTCGCCCAACGAAAAATGCCTTGTTTTGTTGAAAATAACTAAAAATCCGCAAACCATATCTGCGAAACGCCCAAAACTATCTTGAAAAAACCTATTGAAAATGTGCAAAATGTGGTGTATAATAGAATAGTACCCGGTTTTTTTCGGGCAAAGTTCGTACATATAAACAAAAGGAGCATTTTCGATATGGCAAACCTTACGACGAAATCTATCCGCAACGTAGCGCTTCTCGGTCACGGCGGAAGCGGTAAAACCACTCTTGCCGAGGCTATGCTTTACGGCTCCGGCACCATCGACCGTTTCGGCAGAACCCCCGACGGCACTACGATTTGCGACTTTGATACAGAAGAAATCCGCCGCGGCTTCTCCCTTTCCCTGGCAACCGCTAACCTGACGTGGAAGGATATTAAGATCAACGTGCTGGATACCCCCGGCTATCTGGATTTCTCCGGCGAGGTGCTGGAGGGCGTTCGCGTAGCCGACGCGGCCGTTATTACCATCGACGGTAAGGCAGGCCTTGAGGTCGGTGCCGAGCTGGCTTGGGATTACGCGGTGGACGCCGGTATTCCCCGCGCCTTCTTCGTAAACAAGTGCGACGATCCCGATGCCAACTTCAACCGCGTGTTCAACGAGCTCCACGAGAAGTTCGGCGCGGCTCTGTGCCCCGTATTCGTTCCGATCCGTACCTCCAACAACATCATCATGATCGACTTGATCTCCATGAAGGCGTACCGCTACAACGATAATGGTAAGCGTGAAGAGTTCATGATGCGCGATGAGTGGGAGAATCTGGCTACCTCTTATAAGGATATTCTGAACGAGGCTCTGGCCGGTACCTCCGAGGAGCTGATGGAGAAATATTTCGCCGGTGAGGAAATCACCCGCGACGAGGCGATCCTGGCTCTCCACGAGGGTATTATCGCCGGTTCTATCGTTCCCGTATATTGCGGCGCAGCCACCAAGATGTGGGGCGTTTACGCACTGATGGACGCTATCGCCGAATCCTTCCCCCGTCCCACCGCCCGCAAGGTGGAAAAGGACGTGGACGGCAACGACGTGGCCATCGAGGTGGACGGTGCCGACACCGCCCTCTTCGTATACAAGACCAGCGTAGACCAGTACGGTCTGATGTCCTTCTTCAAGGTTATGAACGGTACGCTTAAGAAGGATATGGTTCT
>JBGVJO010000108.1:0-2511 GCA_045129535.1 Eubacteriales bacterium | reverse complement strand
CAATTATCGCATATATCCGATTTATATAAGCCATGAAGAAGTTCGTTTCAGCGGAAAGTAAGGAGTGTGTTCATGGAAGCAAAGAAAAAGATCCTCATTGTGGAGGATGAAAAAAACATTGCCCAGGTGCTGCAGTACAATATCATCAAGTCCGGCTACGATGCCGAGATCGCCGGTGACGGCGGTGTGGGTTTGGTGAGGGCACTGAGCGGCGAATTTGACCTGATCCTTCTCGATATCATGCTTCCCGTGATGAACGGCTTTGAGGTGTGCGAGCAGATCCGTCAGAGAAGCCAGGTGCCGATCATTTTCGTTACCGCAAGAGAAGAGGAAAAGGATAAAATCCTCGGCTTGGATACGGGCGCGGACGACTACGTGACGAAGCCATTCTCCTTTAAGGAGCTGTTGTCCCGCATCCGTGCCAATATCCGTCGCAGTGCAGGGGAGACGATTATCGAGAAGAAGACGGAAGAATCTGCCCCTGTGACGATCGGCGATTTGAGCATCGACTGCGCCAAATATCTGGTCACAAAAGGCGGCGAGCCCATTGAGTTGTCCAAGAAGGACTACGATCTGCTGGCGTTCTTGGCGGCAAATCTGGGCCGTGCCTATTCCCGGGAGGAGCTCCTTGAGGAAATCTGGGGATACGAGAATTATTACGGCGACACCCGTAACGTGGACGTTACCGTGTGCCGTCTTCGCAATAAGATTGAGGACGATCCGTCCAAGCCCGAATATTTGATGACCAAACGCGGGGTCGGCTACTACCTGCGCCGTCCCTGACATCATTCCGGCGGAGATATTGATATGTTCAAAAGTTTGTATTTTAAGATCGTTCTGATCCTGCTGGTCTTTATCGTGGCGGTTATGAGCGTGGTCAGTATCGTGCTCTTGAACAGCGTAACCTCCTTCTACGTCAACCAGTTTATGGAGCAGATGGACGAGTGCTTTGCCGAAAATTCCACCTTATATGGGGAATTACAGGAGGCGCTTGATGGCGCATCCTTTGCGGATAAGCAGAAAACGATCCTCAAATCCTATGAGAGCGTTTTGGGGATCGATGCCTACCGAAACTACTATATTCTCACCATGGACGGCGTTATGGTGGACGGATCCGATGCGGAATTGGGCCGTGATCTCCGGATAACGCCGAATATGCTGTCCGCTATGAGCGGGAAAACCGAAAATAAGCTCCTGCGGGGCGATGGATACACGGATTTTGCTTTGTATCTGCAAAACGGCGATGCGGAATGCATCGTCTACGTTAAGGATAGCCTGGAGGAAATGAATCAGCTCAGTTGGCGACTTCTCTCCATCATTCTGCAAACGTTGTTTGTGGGCGTCATTATCGCCATCCTTCTGTCCTTTTTCCTGGCAAAGGCCATTACGGCGCCGATCCAAAGCCTGACGAAAAATGCACAGCTGGTGGCACTGGGCGAATTCTCTCACGAGATTGAGGTCCATTCCACTGACGAGATCGGTATCCTGACCGATACGTTCAACAATATGAAGAACGTATTGAAAAACACGCTTTTGGAGATCGACGGTGAGAAGACCAAACTGAAAACGGTGCTCTCCTGTATCTCTGACGCCATCGTGGCGTTTACCGACGGAGGCGACGTGCTGCATTCCAATGAGAGCGCGCAAAAATTGTTTGGCGCCGATCTGGAAAAAGGCTTTGGCATGGATCGGTTCTTTGAGCTTTTGGATATTCCCCTGGAGCGCAATGCCAAAGGAATCGTGACCACGTCCTCCGCTGCCAACGTGGAAAAATCTGATGACGGCACGTTGATTTTCCGCGACCGTCCCTTTGGGGGAAGGGTGTTTGACGTAAGCTTCGGCCGCATTCACTATTTGTCCGAGAACACCAAGCACGTCGGTTTGATTGCCGTTATCCACGATATCACCAACCGCTTTGAGTTGGATAAATCCCGCCGCGAATTCGTGGCAAACGTTTCCCACGAATTGCGTACCCCCCTTACTTCCATTAAGGGTGCCTGCGAGACGGTGATGGAGGATCCGGAGATGCCCCCGGAAACCAGACAGTACTTCCTGGATATGGCACTGACGGAGAGTGACCGTATGACCCGTATCGTGTCCGACTTGCTGGTGCTGTCCCGTTTGGACAACAAGCGCACCCAGTGGAAATTGGAAAACTTCGATCTGTGCCGCTCCGTATCCCGTCTGATTGAAGTAATGCGGGTGGATATTGAGGCACGTGAACATACCGTTACCTT
The DNA here is from genome assembly GCA_045129535.1 of Eubacteriales bacterium. Classification (GTDB taxonomy): domain Bacteria; phylum Bacillota; class Clostridia; order Oscillospirales; family CAG-272; genus SIG701. Next base: position 274 of record JBGVJO010000108.1, on the reverse strand, counting down.
TACCTCCGAGGGACATATCCCTCCGATTACGGCGGACAGGGAGCGTATTGAGCAGGTTATCGTCAACGTGATCTCCAACTCGGTAAAATACACGCCCGTAGGCGGAAAGATCGACGTCAGCGTCACTTCGGCGGAGGAAAAGGTTTCCTTCCGCGTGAAGGATAACGGAATCGGTATTCCCGAGGAAGATCTGGGACGTATTTTCGAGCGATTCTACCGTGTGGAAAAATCCCGAACCTCCGAGATGGGCGGCACCGGCCTTGGCCTTGCCATT
>JBGVJO010000107.1:0-2098 GCA_045129535.1 Eubacteriales bacterium | reverse complement strand
CCTTGTTTCACGATATCGAAGCTTATGAGACCACCAAGCATATTGTAATCGTGGTCCATTTCCGCTACAAAATTTCCCAGGGAGTAGACGCACAGCGTTTTGCCGCCGTCCGGACGATCGATATACTCAATGGGCTGGATCACGTGCGGATGATGGCCGAGAATTACGTCTACTCCGTGCTCGCTCAGGAAATTTGCAAAAGAAATTTGTCTTTCGTTCGGCTTAAAAATGTTTTCCTGATCCCAGTGTACGGATACGATCAGATAATCTGCCAATTCATGGGCGCGGGATATTTGCGCGGCCACCGTTTCCTCATCCGGGTTTGGTACAACCAGCGGGGAAGTTTGGGGAAGTGTGAGATAATTGGTGAAAAAGGTATAAGAAAGAAAGGCGATGCGTACGCCGTTTACTTCCATAACGTGGGGTTCGGCGAATTCCTGTTCGTTTTTGTATCCGCCGATCAGCGTTATACCTTCCACCGTGCGCCAAAAATCAATTGTGGCGGACAAGCCACCCTCGCCCTTGTCCAGCATATGATTGTTAGCAATATTGACCACGTCAAATCCGACGTCTGCCAAATCGTACGCCATATCCTGAGGGCCGTTGAACCGCGGATAATAGGAAAACGCATAACCGTCGCCGCACATCAGTGTTTCCTGATTGATAAAGGCGATATCGGCAGATTGTATTGTTTCTTTTACACTGTCATATATAGGGGCGAAGTTGTATTTTCTTCCACCCGGAATACTGCAGGACGCTGCATCCCGCACGTTGCCGTAATAAACGATGTTGTCCCCGGCACCTACAAAGGAAATTACGGTTTTTTCCTCGGGAGGCAGGGATTCCTCCGGGATATTTATGATCGGAACGTCTGCGGCGGACGTTTCCGGTTTCTGCGTGTCTGTCGTGTCCGCGATAACCGTTTCCGAAGGTTTTGCGGGTGAATCCGTCACCGGGCGGAAAACGGTGCAGGAGGAGAGTCCCACCGCCAGTAAAGCGGCTGCAAGTACGCTTATATATCTTTTCACTTTCACAATGCCTCCGCTTGATTTCATATTGGAAATATATTATAATGATACCATATATGGGGGAGCAATTCAAGTTCTGTGTGTACATTTCCCATAAAGTTTAAGGAGTTGATTTTTTGTCAAGAACAATTGTCGGACGCATATTGGTGTGCATTGCAACTGCGCTCCTTTTGTTACTTCTGTTTGCATACGGTATTATGTGGATCCTGGTAAATGGCCCGTCGCCAACGGCAAAAAAATTGTTTGTGCTTTCCGTGAAGGAGACGTCGGCGGGAGGCTTTTTGGCAGATATATACCTCTCACAAGAGGAGATTGATGCCATTCTTTCACCCGCTGCCGACAGCGACGTGGCTGAGGATGAACAGGATTTGTCTATGATTGTCGTGCCGCCCAAGGAGGAGCATACACCATCTGCCGGTACACCCCCCGTTGACACGTCGGATTCTCCCGCAACCGAGCCCCCTGCTGAGACGGAGAATAATCCCTCACCGGATGCTTCCGATCCGGGCATTGAGGTCGTGGATATAAAGGGCTCCACCTATAACGGTAAGCTTATGATCATTGCCGATCCCGGTCGGGTTTTTGTCGGCGTCCCGGACAGCTACGGGGCAGATAGCTCCGGGCTTACTGTTGCCAAAATGATCGAAAAATATGACTGTGTTGCAGGAACGAACGCCGGCGGATTTTACGACCCGAACGGGCAGGGAACCGGTGGAATTCCCGACGGAATCGTTATCTACGAGGGCGAGCTTCTTTGGGGAGATCTGAGCGCTACGTACAATCTTGCCGGATTGGATGGAAGCGGAATACTGCACGTAGGCAGCATGACCGCCCAGCGAGCACTGGATCTTGGTGTTCAATATGCGGCAAGTTACGGGCCGGCACTGGTTATCAACGGAAAATCTGCCGGCGGTAAATACGGGTTGGGCGGTGGCCTGAATCCCCGCACTGCGATTGGACAGCGAGCTGACGGCGCCATTCTTCTATTGGTGGTGAATGGACGATCAGTGGAAAGCCTTGGTGCCACATTGGATGATCTCGCGTCTATTATGCTTGCCCACGGTGCGGTG
>JBGVJO010000106.1:0-1831 GCA_045129535.1 Eubacteriales bacterium | reverse complement strand
AATATTCTTGAATTCGATGTTGCCTTGTATGCTATTCGCATCCATGTGTTTCGTGCCCGTGTCGGTTTCGTCCGGTGTATCCAAAATAGCAAACACACGCTCAGCACCGGCAATGGCTGTAAGTATCTCTGCATATTGATTCGCAATCTGGTTGATGGGCTGGGAAAACTGGCGGGAATACTGGATGATAGCCTGGATGTCGCCTACGGAGATGATGCCGCGAATCGTAAAGTATCCGCCGAATGCGGCAACGATCAGGTAATTCAAGTTGTTGATAATGTTATGGCAGGGTCCCATAATACCGCCCCATACGTTTGCACGGATACCGCATTTACGGAACTCTTCACTGGTTTTGGCAAATTTTTCACAGGCCATCTCTTCTTTGCCGTAAGCCATAACGGTTTTGTACCCGGTTACCATTTCCTCAATTTGGCCGTTCAATTCGCCCAAAAGCTGTTGGCGGCGGATGAAATATTTACGCATAGCTTTGGAAAGGGTTGCGGATACAAAAAGAGTCAGGGGAATTGTGACCATAGAGATTAAGGCCATCTGCCAGCTTTTGATCAGCATCATAATCAGTGCGCCGACAAGTGTCAGGATGCTGGAGATCAGGGAGGCGATAGAGGAGGAGATGGTGTGGGATACGTTGTCCACGTCATTGGTCATTCGGCTCATAATATCGCCGTGTTTGTGGGTGTCCAGATACTGGATGGGCAAATGAGAGATTTTGCGGAACAAGTCCTTTCGGAGCGTATAGACTGTGGTTTGGGATATTCGTGCGGATATAATTCCTTGTGCAAACTGGATGCAGGCGGAGAGTATATACACTACGCCCATCAGTGTCAGCGTGTGGATCAGTGAATCAAAGTCCACGGTTAATCTTCCGCTTACATTGTCGACGGAGATGGAGTCGATGGCGCGTCCTTGCAGCTCCGGACCTGCCAGATTGAGTGCGGTGGCTACGATAACGACCAGCAACAAAAGAAGTATCAGAAACTTTGAGCGTCCTATGTATTTCATTAGTTTGGACAGGGTACCGCGGATGTTTTTGGGCTTTTCACGCATTATGCGAGCATGCATGTTACCGCGATGGCCGCCCGGTCCGCCGGGTCCGATCGCACGGGGCGGCTGGTGTGATGTGTTTTGCTTCAGATCAGCCATTGTTTTCCCCTCCGTTCCGCATTTGAGACGCATAAATATCCTGATAGGTAGAGCAGGTGTTCATCAGATTTTCGTGTGTGTCACAGGCAACGATCGTGCCATTATCAATAACGGCAATGCGGTCAGCCCGCATAACGCTGGCGATACGCTGCGCGATCATGATAACCGTCGTATCCTTGAGATTTTCACGGAGTGCCGTCTGGAGTTTTGCTTCGGTGCCAAGATCCAACGCGGACGTGCTGTCATCAAAAATAATGATAGACGGCTTGCGTACAACGGCGCGGGCAATAGCCATACGCTGCTTTTGTCCGCCGGACAGGGAAGCGCCCTTCTCGGCGATGTATCCGTCGAATCCACCCGGCAGTGAGTGAATGAACTCACTTGCCTGGGCTATCTCCGCCGCTTTTGCAATTTCCTCGTCCGTTGCATCTTCCTTGCCCCACCGTATATTATCACGGACCGTGCCGGAAAACAACTCACTCTTTTGCAAAACAAAGCTGATTCTTTGGCGCAGAGATTGCAGATCCCAGTTTTTGACGTTTACGCCATCCACATAGACGTCGCCCTCACTTGTATCATAAAAACGCGGGATCAGATTTACCAAGCTGGATTTTCCCGAGCCGGTTTCACCAATGATTGCCAGCGTTTCGCCCGGATGAACTGTCAAATT
>JBGVJO010000105.1:0-3531 GCA_045129535.1 Eubacteriales bacterium | reverse complement strand
TACACGCGGAAGGTCTCGAACGCCAAAACGCCGCGGTATCCGATTTCCTTCAGGCCTTCCACCAGGGAATCCCAGTTGCAGACGTGGTGACGGCCGTTGGCCAGGCAGGAGTAAGGCGGCATATGGAGATCGTCCACGCCGTTGTTGTCGTGGAGGTGGAGAATGGTCACGCGGTGGCCCAGGGTTACCAGGTAATCGCGGATATTCTTGCGGAGCAGGATCGCGTGGCCCACGTCGAAGCAGAAGCCGAAGTAATCGCCGCCCGCTTCCTCATTCAGGGTATCGATCAGCTTCACCTGATCCTCTGCGGCGCAGAGCTTGCCCTCCTCCAGACGGTTGGGACGGGTGGTGAACAGATTCTCCAGGCAGATCTTTACGCCCTTATATTTCTTGATGATGGGGATCAGCTTCCGGTACATGTCCCAGTTGTTCTCCCATTCCTCTTCCTTGGTGTCGCCGCCGGTAGGATGTACCACGATGGCGGGGCATTTTACGTATTCGCAAACGGCAAAGCACTTGTCCATCGCCATACGGATGTACTCATTTACTTCCTCGTTGCCGCCAAAGTAGGCCGGGAAGGGAGCGTGCATCTGGGAGATCACCACGCCGGTTTTCTCGGAGGCTTCCTTCAGGGGCGTGAAGTAGGCAAGGATTTCCTCGATGGACTGATCGAAGAAGGTCTCCTGCAAGCCCTCCTTGTTCAGCTTGGCCGTGCTCAGATAATTATCGATATTGAAATCTACCGCATCAAAGCCGCAGCTCTTGATGTATTCAAAGGATGCCAGGGGATTTTCCCGATCGTACCAGAAGTTGGACTGTACACCGATTTTCAGCATAGTTTTGTACCTCGTTTATTTATGATTGTTTTTGTTCGATTTGGTCTGCCATGCGCCGTCCCAGCTTACACAGATAGGCCGCCGCGTCGGGCAGAAATTCCCTCGGGCACTGCTTGAAGAAGTTGTAGCACTCGAAGGTGAAATCCCCCCGATATCCGATCTCCGAAAGAGTCTCCAGAATGGGCATCCACTCCATCTTCCCGCAGAAGGGGGCGGTGTGGTTGTCCTCCCGGAAATTGTTGTCGTGGACGTGGAGGGCCGCCAGCCGATCCGCACCGAGGGCGCGGATGGAGTCGGTGACCTCGTGGCCGAGGAGGCCACAGTGTCCCAGATCCAGGCAGGCTGCGAAGCAGTCGTCGCCGAGCGTTTCCAGATAGTCAATCTGTTCCCGCACGTCGCCGCATACGGAGTCCACGAAGATGCCCCGGCGCTTGTCCATCTGTCCCGTGTTCTCAATGGCGATGCGGATTCCCACCCGCTTGGCGTGGGGCGCCAAGGACCGATAGAAATCCATATTCATATCCTTCAAATAGGACTCGTTCCCCCGGTAGGTCATATAATTGATGGGGTGCACCACGATGTTTTTTGCTCCCAGATAGGCTGCCGCCTCAAGTGCGCGGACAAGCCAGTCGAAGATATGCTCGTTGTAGTGGGCATTCTTCGGCACGTCCTCCCGACGGGAGGAGAAGGGGGCGTGGGATTGGTTGCACGTGATTCCCGCCGCATCTGCCTCCGCCTTCAGGGAGGCAAGGTATTCCTTGTAGTTATCCTCAAAAATCGGATTGCCCTCAATGACGTTCAGGGTAAGATCGTAGGCATCAAATCCGGCCTGCGCCAGCAGGCGAATGGTCTGTGCTTCGCCGATCTTCCCCGCAATGGGCATGGTTTGGGTGGAAACGATCATTATTTCTCGCCCCGGCGCATCAGAATGTGGTTCACCATGTGGTGAGAAACCTTGGCCATATGACCGGCCGCATCCTCCAGGAGCTCCTTGGGCAGACGTCCGTAGAAGTTGTCCGCCTCCAGAGTGAAGTCGCCGCGGTAGCCGATATCGGCCAGCGCATCGAGGATTTCGTCCCAGTCGATAGCCTGGTGATAGGGCAGCTGATGGAGATCCCGCTTGCCGTCGTTGTCGTGGACGTGGAGGGCACCCAGTCGATCGGCGCCCAGGGCGCGGATCATCTCAGCGGGACGGGGGCCGTTGAGGGCGCAGTGGCCGATATCCAGGCAGGCCGTGAAATCCTCGCCCAGCGTATCGATGTAGCGGCAGAAATCGTCGGGATCGCTGCAGGGCGCCACGATGATCTTGCCGTCGTCGTCCACCTGAAGCATATTTTCCACGCCGACCTTTACGCCGGCCTTGTGTGCGTGGGGGCCGAGGGAGCGGAAGAATTCGAAATTCTTCTCGTCCATGAATTCCTTATGATCCCGATACCGCTTGTAGGTGATGGGATGAACCACGACCACCTTGGCGCCCAGATAGCCGGCGGCCTCGATGGTGCGGATGATGCATTCCTGAATACGGGTGTTGTACCACTCGTTCTTGGGCACCTCGATCTTGCGGGAGGTGAAGGGGGCGTGGGCCTGGTTGCACACGATGCCGGTTTCACGGCATACGTCCAGAATCGTATCCAGATAACCCTGCCAGCCCTCGTTGTACAGAGGATTATCCTCGTCAATATCGAAAACGGTCAAATCAAAGGCGGTGAATCCGGCGCGTGCCAGAATACGGAGCGTCTCGTGAATGCCGAAATTTTTCTTAAGTACGCTGATGGGGGTGGAAATAAGCATGAGTCAATCCTCCGATGTAAGACGTTTTTATACACCTATAATTATATAGATTTGTCCTCCAATGTCAAGGGATTCGGTGGTAAAAAGAAAGAAATAAAAGGACACCGGGAGGGAGGTGTTTTGCTGGCGGCATCGGCGAGATTTGGTTTGCGACCACCTCCGGGTGGTCGTCCCGGCGCGCTCGTCCAAATCTTCCGCTTATTTTTTGCTGCAAAACGAAAAAGGACACCGAATGGTGTCCTTTTCTTTGCGAAAGAGCAGTAAAAAGGTGTGTAAAGTGGGGTAAGAACGACTAAAAGTGCACCAAGAGTGCCACTATAACTTCAACATTCCTTTGAAGTTATATATTCAAAACAATATTTAATCTGAGCATCTGTTAATGAACAAACGTCAAGCTTAGCAGAATCCCAGCCTGCAAAAATAATGTTTCCAAATAAGACTGCACTATCAAAATGATTCCATAGATTTTCTTCAAAATCAAAGTTATTAACTGCATCAGCTTTGCAATATTCATCGATACCGGGACCTATTTGCATCCTTGTATCGCTGCTTGCATGATTCCATCCATTACCTTGTTCATCAACATTTCCTATAATTTTGTTGATTTCACTCATACCTTCTACTTCTACAATTTCGGGCATTGCTCTAGGTTTCTTGACTATTATCTTAATCATAATTATATCCTCCTTTTATACTTTTGAGTTAAATACATTATATCACACGGATGGTTAAAGGTCAACCTGTATACTAGGTTTCAATGTTTTTGAGAGGTTACGTTGCTTCAAAAGGTTCAAATCCCTCACGACGCAATGTTTTTGCTGTTCTTTATTTGAGCAAAGAACAGCAAAAAGTAAAGCCATTTTTGCCGCTGTTGCGGGCATAAAAATAACGCTGCGACAGCCCC
>JBGVJO010000104.1:0-1236 GCA_045129535.1 Eubacteriales bacterium | reverse complement strand
TCCGCACGGATCACTCCGATGCGGTGTATAAATCCAAGCGTGGCAAGGATGAGGCGATCATCCGCCAGATCAAGGCCTGCCACGAAAAGGGACAGCCCGTTCTTGTGGGTACGGTTTCTATTGAGAAGTCCGAGGAATTGTCCCATAAGCTGAAGATGAACGGTATCAAGCATACCGTCCTTAACGCGAAATTCCACGAGCGTGAGGCAGATATCGTTGCCCAGGCCGGTAAGCTGGGAGCCGTGACCATCTCCACCAATATGGCGGGACGCGGTACGGATATCCTTCTTGGCGGTAATGCGGAATACCTGGCGAAGGCAGAGATGCGTAACCGCGGCTACGAGGAAGACGTAATTGCCCTCGCCACCGGTTCCTCCCAGTCTATCAGCGAAGAAGCGATGGCGGCAAGAGAGGTCTTCCGCGAGCTGTATAAAAAATACCAGGAGCAGATCAAGCCCGAGGCAGAAAAAGTCTGTGCCGCAGGCGGTCTGTTTGTCATCGGTACGGAGCGCCATGAGAGCCGCCGTATCGATAATCAGCTCCGCGGCCGTTCCGGCCGTCAGGGTGACCCCGGCGAATCCCGTTTCTTCCTCTCCCTTGAGGATGATTTGATGCGTCTGTTCGGTAGTGAGCGCATCATCGGTCTTGTCGACCGTCTGGGCCTTCAGGATGACGAGCCCATTGATGCCAAGATTCTCTCCGGATCTATTGAGAGTGCGCAGAAGCGCCTGGAGGATAACAACTTTGAGCGCCGTAAGAACGTCCTCTCTTACGATGACGTTATGAACCAGCAGAGAACTCTGATCTATAAAGAGCGTGGTGACGTGCTGGACGGCGGCGATATGCAAAGTAAGATCCGCTCCATGATCCACGACACCATCAGCGGCGCGGTGGATCAGTATCTCCACGAGGATGACATCGCCATGTGGGACGTGGAGGGTCTGCGAGCCAAATACAGAGGCCTTCTGTGCAACGACGATGATTTCCAGGTAATTACCGGCACGCCGATCGAAGCCCGTGAGGCGATCCGCGACGAGCTTCTTTCCCGTGCACAAAAGCTCTACGATTTCAAGGAAAAGCTGTTCGGTGAGAATGAGTTCCGTGAGGTGGAGCGCGTAGTGCTGCTCCGCAACGTGGATCAGAAGTGGATGGATCATCTGGAAGCAATGGACAGCTTGATGGAGAGCATCGGCCTGCAGGCATACGCCAACCGTAATCCTATCAGCGAGTACCGCA
>JBGVJO010000103.1:0-4688 GCA_045129535.1 Eubacteriales bacterium | reverse complement strand
TCAGACGGTTGCGTCCGTGGATACCGCCAACAGCCTCACCGGCTACGAACAGATTCTCCACACAGGTGGTCATGCCGTCCGCGTTGATGTCCAGACCGCCGTTCTGGTAGTGGAGAGTGGGGTAGATCAGGATGGGCTCCTTGCGGATGTCGATGCCGTACTTGGCAAACATACGCATCATAGCGGGGATACGCTTTTCGATGGTGCCCTCGCCGTTCTTGATCTCAATCATGGGAGTATCCAGCCAGATGCCCTGGCCCTGTTCGGTCTGTACACCGTTGCCGCGAGCGCACTCACGGATAACGGAGGAAGCACAAACGTCACGGGTCTCCAGGGGATGCATGAATACCTCACCGTTTACGTTTACCAGCTTGGCACCCAGAGAACGAACCTTCTCGGTTACGAGAGCACCGAAGATCTGCTGGGGATAAGCGGCACCGGTGGGGTGGTACTGCAAGGTGTCCGCATACAGCAGCTTGGCACCGGCACGGTAGCCCAGAACCAGACCGTCAGCGGTTGCACCGTAGTGATTGGAGGTGGGGAAGCCCTGGTAGTGCATACGGCCCGCACCGCCGGTAGCGATGATAACGGTCTTTGCACGTGCGATCAAGAGTTCCTTGGTTTCCATATTCATCAGGACAGCACCGGCAGCGTGGCCGTTTTCGTCCAGAATCAACTCAATAGCAGCAGTGAAGTCTACCACGGGAATACCGCGGTTGAGAACCTCGTCACGGAGAGTACGCATGATCTCCGCACCGGAGTAGTCCTTAGCGGCGTGCATTCTCTTGCGGGAGGTACCGCCGCCGTGGGTGGTAACCATGGTGCCGTCGGGCATCTTGTCGAACTCAACGCCCAGATTGTTCAGCCACTGGATAGCCTCGGGAGCCTCGTTTACCAGACGGTACAGCAGCTCGGGCTTCGCTGCGAAGTGACCGCCGCCGAAAGCGTCCACGTAGTGGATTGCGGGGGAGTCGTTGGGCTTATCCGCTGCCTGAATACCGCCCTCTGCCATCATGGTGTTGGCATCGCCGATACGCAGCTTGGTAACGATCATTACGTTAGCACCGGCCTCGTGAGCCTCGATGGCTGCAGAGGAGCCGGCACCGCCGCCGCCGATAACCAGAACGTCCACGTCGTAGTCGATCTTGGACAGATCGATGTCTGCGGCGTTGATGCGGCTGTTTGCCTGCAGGATGGCGGCCAGCTCAGTAGGAACCTTCTCACCCTTGTTGGGACCGATCTGCAGATTCACAAATTCGCTCTGCTTATAGTCGGGGTGATAGGTAGCCAGTACGTTTTCTTTTTCTTCAGCCGTCATACGGGCGGGTTCCATCACCGTATTGGCCGCACGGTTTGCCTCGACCTTTTTGATCGATTCAAGCATTTTTTCGTTGGTATACATGGATGTCCCTCCTTATTTCTCGATCTCGCGGTTGTTGTAAAGCTCTTTCATCTCGGAGATGGGCTTCTGCATCAGCGCCTCAAGGAGCTCCTCAAAGGTACCGTTCTTGATTTCCTGAACGCGCTCTTCCAGATGTTCGGTCTTGGGAGCCAGATACTTACCGGTGATACGGCGAGCCAGCATAGCAACCTGGGGATGAGAGATACCGGCGGGGCAGCGGGAGGAGCAAACACCGCACATTACGCAGTCGAAGGACTCCTCTGCACACTTCTCGAACTCACCGCGCTGTGCGTATGCGATGTACTGCATAACGTTGAGTTCCTGCGTGCAGGCCTTGGTGCAGGCGTTGCATCCTACGCAGGCGTAGATTTCGGGGTACAGCTGCATCATAACCTGCTCGGTGGTGGGGATCTTCTCCACGTCGTACACAGCCTTCACCAGCGGGAAGAAGGGAAGGGTTGCGATGTACATGCCCTCCTCTACCTTGGTCTGGCAAGCCAGGCAGGAATGAAGCTCCCGATCGCCCTTGATGCGGTAGATGGTAGCGCAGGCGCCGCAGAAGCCGTTACGGCATCCGCAACCGCGAACCAGCTGGTAGCCGGCGTATTCCATCGCGCACATAATCGTCAGATTTTCCGGTACTTCATATTTTTTACCAAACAGGTAAATATTAACCATAGATTCCATTGTTCGTATCCTTTCAGCCTATCAATATTCATCCGGCAACTCGTCAAGCTCGTCGCAGCGGAAAACGGGACCGTCCTTGCAGACGTATTTCGAGCCTACGTTGCAGCGGCCGCATTTGCCGATTCCGCATTTCATGCGAAGCTCAAGCGTCGTGTAAACCTGGGTCTTGTCAAATCCGAGTTCCTGCAGTCCTGCCAGAGTGAACTTAATCATAATGGGAGGTCCGCAGAGAACGGCAACCTTATCGGTATCGAAGCCAAGCTCCTTGACGTAGTTCGGAACGAATCCGACGTGGCCGTCCCAACCCTCCTGCTCACGGTCGATCGTGAGATGAACGTCAATACCGTCGTCGGTCATCCACTCGTTGAGAATCTCGTCGTAATCCAGGAGATCGTCCTTGCTGCGGGAACCATACACGATGTCTACCTTGCCGTAACGGTCACGGTAATGTCTTACGTAGTTGATAACAGAGCGAAGGGGCGCAAGACCAACACCGCCCGCGATAAAGAGCATATTCTTGCCCGCGAACGCATCGTCCACAGGGAAGGGATTGCCGTAGGGACCGCGGATGGTGATCATCTGACCTACCTCAGCGGCGTGGAGCCACTCGGTAACGCAGCCGCACTTCTTGATGGAGAACTCCATATACTCGGTGTTCGTGGGGGAGGAGGTGATAGAGAACATGGCCTCGCCCACACCGGGAATGGAAAGCATGGCGCACTGACCGGGCTTGTGGTCGAACGCCTTTTTGCCGTCGGGGGTAACGACACGGAACGTCTTAATATCGGGGGTATCAATGCGTATGTCGGTGATAACGCCGACAACGGGAATCAAAGCCTCAGTATTCATTACGCATTACCTCCTAATTTTTTCATAACCTTAACGATGTTCATGGAGATGGGGCAGCGGGACAGGCAACGACCGCAGCCAACGCATCCGAAGATGCCCTCATTATTGGCAGGGAAGTATACCAGCTTGTGCATAAATCTCTGACGGAAGCGCTCCAGCTGAGAATTACGGTTGTTTCCGTGGGCCATCTTGGTGAAGTCGGAATACATACAGGAGTCCCAGCAGCGGAAACGCTGCACGCCCTTGTTCGTCTTGAAATCCTTGATATCGTAGCACTGGCAGGTGGGGCAAACGAAGGTGCAGGTGCCGCATCCCAGACAAGTCTGGGACAATTCCTTCCACTCGGGTGCGTTAAAGAAGGTGTCCAGCTTGTCACCGCCGAATGCATCGGCCGTCAGATTGTTCAGGGGCAGCTTATCTAGACAGGAACGAATCAGATCCTTCTGTGCGTCTGCCGCTGCGTTGTCACATTCCTCCGTGAGCGCAGCCAGCTTGGCAAGCAGAGTTTGACCCTTTTCGGTGAGGGCGTCCAGATACAGAGCATCCTCCGTCTTGTAGCAAACAACGTCACCGCCGGGAGCGGCTGCATCGATGCCGAAGGTGCGGCAGAAGCAGGTCTCGGAGGGCTTGTTGCAAGCCATGGAAACGATGATGCCGTGCTCGCGGCGATTCTTGTAGTACGTATCCACGGGATCGGCCAGGAATACGCGGTCCAGAATCTCAAAGCTGCGTACGTCGCAGGCGCGTACTCCGAAGATCACGAAATCCTCGCACTCCTCACGGGTGTCGATGACCTCAATCGTCTTGCCTTCTACCTTGAAATCCACCAGATTCTCGGTCTGGGGGAAGAAGAAATCCTTAGCAGAGCGGACGGTGTTCAGCGCCTCGCTCATTTTCACGCCGTCTTCCCACTTGGTAAAATGGGCACGGCCGTCACTTCCGTCCACGGGAAGATATACGGCAGCGGTGTCTGCCATGGTACGCAGGAGCGCGTCCAGATTGGTGAGGGAACATTTACGCATGATCGCAGCTCCTTTCCACAGCCTCGGAGGGTTCCAGATCTTCCAGCTTGTAATTTACAAGAGGTGCTCTCTGGCCAACCTCGGCGCCGGCCTGATATTCGTCGTAGAAATTGTCGATGTCACGGATAAATTTGCGGTTGAGCAGGTGCAGAGGGATGTTCTGCGGGCAAACGCGGGAGCACTCGCCGCAGTCGGTGCAGCGACCGGCTACGTGGAATGCGCGGATTACGTGGAACATCTTCTCCTCAAAGCTGTCGGCGATGGCCTTGTTCTCCACACCGGATTCGGGATTGCCGAATACACACTTTTCGCAGGTGCAGGCAGGGCATACGTCGCGGCAGGCGTTGCAGCGGATGCAGCGGGACAGCTCGTTCTGCCAGAAAGCAAAGCGCTCGTCCTCACTCATCTTCTCCAGCTTTTCCACTTCGTCGAAGCGGTGGCTGTCGATGATCTCGCCGTCCTCACCCAACAGCTCGTCGTACGCCACGTGCTTCTTGCTCTTGCAGTTGGCGCAGCGCTCAGCCAGGCAGTCGGCAAGAGCCAAAGTCTTGTCGCCGTCATACAGGGTGTGAACGATCAGATTATCACCGTCGCACTCCACGCCGGTGATGCCGTCGCCGGTCTGCTCCTTGATGAGCTGAATGTCCGCCATACCGTCGCAGGGAATGCCTACGGCGTATACCTTTTCACGGTCGAAGCGGTGCTCGGTGAGCAGCTGGTTGAAGCTG
>JBGVJO010000102.1:0-1500 GCA_045129535.1 Eubacteriales bacterium | reverse complement strand
GTCAGGTAACGTATCTGAATCTCGGAATGGATCCTCTCGCCGAGGATTTCAAAGCAGGCTTGGCGCAGGGAATGCGTTCCATTATTAGCGGGGAAGCGCCCTATCTGATCCATTGCAACGAGGGAAAGGACAGAGCGGGCTTCGTCAGCGCTGTGCTTGAATGTCTGATGGGAGCAACGGCGGATGAGGTAGTGGAAGATTATATGGAAACCTTCTTCAATTACTACGGTGTTGAAAAGGGTACGGAAAAATACAATGCAGTTGTAAACAGCAACATTATTCCGACACTTAAAACGATCTTCGGGGTTGCTGATATTTATACGGCCGATCTTGAGGCAGAGGCAGAAGCTTATCTTATGGAGGAGCTTGGCCTTTCTGCGAAAGAAGTGGCCGAGCTTAAAATGAAACTGGGTTCATAAAGCCTCGGCCGAAAACGAAAATCAAAAGGGAAACTTTGATCTGGAGTAATTATGAAGAAAAGACTTTTATTTTCTATCGTTATAGTATCGTTGCTGATTTTCTCCTTGCCCGTTTCGGTATTGGCTGAGCAGGGGGACGATATTGTCATACTTTATGAAAACGACGTGCATTGTGAGATCGAGGGATATTCTGCGCTTTCCGCAATGAGAAACGAGCTGAAGCAGGAATATGATCACGTTGGAATCGTTACTTCGGGCGATTTTTTGCAGGGCGGCAGCCTTGGAAGTATATCGAGGGGTGAGTACGTAGTCCGTCTTATGAACCTCGTCGGCTACGATGCCATAGCACTGGGTAACCACGAGTTTGACTATGGCCTTGACCGACTTTATGAGCTTGCGGATATGCTTGATACAAAGCCCGTTTGTGCAAACTTTAAAAAGATTGGCGCGGGCGAGGTCTTCGAGCCCTATTCCATCGTCAGCTACGGGGAGGTGAAAATTGCCTACATTGGTATAACGACTCCCGGCACGCCGGATAAAACCTCTTTCCCTACGCAGTTTATGGATGAAAATAAAAATCCCCTTTATACCTTCTGTAAAACCGATCTTGCAAAAGTAGTGCAGGAAAATATAGATATGGCGCGCGCCGAGGGGGCAGACTTTGTCGTTGCGCTGTCTCATCTTGGAGACAGCAAAGAGGATGTATACAACGCGATCGATCTCGTTCGTGAAACCGTCGGCTTTGACGTGGTGCTGGATGCACACTCCCATAGCGTGATAGAGGCCGATATCCTGATCGATAAGGGTGGCAACGAGGTTTTATATACATCTACGGGTACGAAATTTGCCAACATCGGCAAACTCACTATATCCGGGGACAGAATCACGACCGAGCTGATCCCGCTTGAAAACTACAGCACGACCGATCCCGTTGTGGACGGGTGCATTGACCAAATTATGACGGAATATGCCGAGGTGGGCAACAAGAAGATTGCTGCGTGTGCCTTTGATCTGGTTACACACGATTCCGAGGGGAACAGAATTGTCAGAGTTGGTGAAAGCAATCTCGGCAATCTTATTT
>JBGVJO010000101.1:0-5821 GCA_045129535.1 Eubacteriales bacterium | reverse complement strand
TAGTCGGTAACCATTGCTACTTTGTAGTCGCTGCTTGCGCCGATACTGCCGGTACAAGCTGCCAGGGAAAAGATCATTGCCAGTGCCAGAAGTGCAGTGAGAATGCGTTTCATGTTTCTTTCCTCCATAAAGTATAATAATTGTTTAGTGCTTTCGCATTAACATATATATTATCGCATATTGGCGCCGGAAAAGCAACACATTCCCCAACATTCACTCACATTTTATTGACAGTTTCGTTAAATATAACCAAAAACCACTACCCGTGCTCGGCTATTATGCCAAAAGGCCCCGCCTGTCGGCGGAGCCTTTTTTGATTGGCATTTGTCAAACGAGAAGGTTGGTTTCCGTTTCGGGATCGAAGAAGTGCATTACCTTGCTCTCGAAGGTGACGTGGATGGTGCTGTCGTATCCCAAAGCCTTGCGCCGGTCGTCATCCAGAGACACGGTGGGGATGCGGACGATCAGCTTGTCGCCGTTGTCCTCCTCCACGTGGAGATGCAATTCGCTGCCCATCATTTCGTTGACCTTGATCTTGCAGGGGATCGCGGCAGGATTGCCTTCCTCGGCCATAATAAAGTGCTCGGGACGAACACCGAGGACGATCTCGCGGGAGGTAATTTCCTTTTTCTTCAGCATCTCTGCCTTCTTGCCGGTGATTTCAATCTTGGCGCCGTAGGGCGTTACGTAATACTTACCGTCCTCGCATACCAGATCGCACTTGAAGGTGTTCATCTTCGGTGCGCCGATGAATTCGGCTACGAACAGATTGATGGGCATATCGAACACCTCGGTAGGTGTGCCTACCTGCTGGATGAAGCCGTCCTTCATAATAACGATACGGTCACCGAGGGTCATAGCCTCCGTCTGATCGTGGGTTACGTAAATGAAGGTGGTGTCGATCTTCTGACGAAGCAGAATGATCTCCGCTCTCATCTGGTTACGAAGCTTTGCGTCCAGATTGGACAGGGGCTCATCCATAAGGAACACCTTGCTGTCACGGACCATAGCACGGCCGATGGCCACACGCTGTCTCTGACCGCCGGACAGTGCGCGGGGCTTACGTGTCAGATAATCGGTGATGCCGAGGATCTCCGCGGCCTTGGTCACACGCTCGTACACCTCGTCCTGAGGCACCTTTTTCAGGCGCAGACTGAAAGCCATATTCTCAAACACGGTGAGGTGGGGATACAGAGCGTAGTTCTGGAATACCATGGCGATATTGCGGTCGCGGGGCTGCAGATCGTTGACCACGACGCCGTCGATCTCAACCGTACCGTCGGAGATATCCTCCAGACCTGCGATCATACGGAGTGTGGTGGATTTACCGCATCCGGAAGGACCGACGAAAACGATAAATTCCTTATCGGCAATATCCAGATTGAAGTTGTCCACCGCAACCACGTCTTTGCCGTATATTTTCTTTACGTTTGTTAATTTTACAGTAGCCATACTCTTCTCTCCTAATTATCCTTTTACTGCTCCGCCGGTCACACCCTCGACGTAGTACTTCTGCAAGGCGAGGAAGACCGCGGTCACGGGGATTGCCACGATAACGCCCGCGGCACAGAACATGGTGTAATTCAAATTCACATTCGTTCTCGAGAGCCACTCGAACATACCGACGGCCGCGTTCATACCGGCGCTGTTCTCATGAATGAGGTAGCTGGCCAGCATGAAATCGCCCCAGGGAGCCATAAAGCCCATCAGCACGGTGTAGATCACGATCGGTTTGGACAGAGGCAGGATCAGCTTATGGAACACCTGAAAACGGGTAGCTCCGTCTACTCTTGCCGCTTCGTCCAAGCTCTTGGGAATCGTATCGAAGAAGCCCTTGGATACGTAATAGCTCATACCGCTGCTGGCACAGTACACGAGGATCAGTCCCACGGGAGCCATATTCATGGTGAGTCCTAAATCGCTGAACACCTTATAGATCAGGATCATCGTAAGGAAGCCGGGGAACATGCCCAGAATGAGCATAAAGTTCATCAGGCCACGTCTGCCTTTGAAGCGAAGGCGGGACAGAACGTAGCTCATGGAAAGGACAAAGAACGTCTGGAAGACGGCTGTACAAACACCCATGATACCGGTATTGATGAACCATTTAAAGAAGTCCGTTTCCTTGAAAAGGCGTATGTAGTTATCAAAACCGAACTCCTTCGGCCACAGGTAGCTGACCTGTGCAGGCGTTTCCACGCGGAAGGATTCCAAAACGATACCGAAGAACGGGAACAACCAGATAAGCGTAATCAGAACAAGGATCACATAAACGACCGCATTGCTGAGTCTGCGGCTGGCTTTGGCGCCCAGACCCGTCTTTTGGATCGTATCCGAGGTATGTTTTCTCATCTGTAATCCTCCTCGTTTCTCGTAGACGGAATTACGTTGTACACAACCAGCGACAAAGCAGCTACCACGACGAATACCAGAATACCGATAATGGCTGCCATATAGTACTGGGTTTCCGCGCTGTTCAATGTCATCTTATACAGCCACGTGATCAGCAGATCGGTATAGCAAACGGACACACCGCCCGCCGTGCCGATTTCCGTATTGAGCAGCTGATTGTTCTGCGTCAAGAGATAAATTACGTTGAAGTTGTTGAGGTTGCCCACGAAGCTGGTCAGCAGATAGGGGCCCATAACAAACATCATATAAGGCAGCGTGATCTTGGAATACTGCTGCCAGGGGCTGGCGCCGTCGATACGGGAAGACTCGTACAGATCGGCGGGAATATTCATAAGAATACCCGTAGCCATCAGCATAATATAAGGGATACCTACCCAAATATTGATGACGATCAGAAGAATCTTGGCCGTAACGGGATTCTGCCAAAGGGACTGCTGATTGGCCAGGATCATGGAATCGGGGAGAATCTTGTAGATCAGCCGTCCGAGGATACCCGTGTGGTCAAACAGCTTTGCTACGTACAAAAGGGATACGAACTGGGGGATCGCGATGGTCATAACCAGAACGGTACGCCAGAATTTCTTGATGACGATACCCTTCTTGTTGATCATAATCGCCACGAACATACCGAGGAAGTAGTTGGAGAAGGTGGCAAAGAACGCCCACATCAACGTCCAGGAAAGGATCTCGCCGAAGGCCAGGCCAAGGCCGCCTTTTCCGAAATCAAGCAGATCGTTGAAGTGCTCCAGGCCCACCCAGCTGAACAGATTGGAGTAACCGTCGTGGGCGGCATCGTAGCTGGTGAAGGCCACCAGCACCATGTAGATAATGGGCAATACGGTGAATACGAGAATACCGGTCATGGGAAGCGCCAGCAGAGTTTTGTGGAACTGATCGTCAAGGAGGGACTTCAGATCGTCCTTGCCGCTCCTTATCTTCTTACCCTTGGCGGTGATGTCCATACAGATGCGGCACTGCTTTACCTGCACTCTCCACGTATATACAAACGCTACGATGAAGATGATGGTCAGAAGGCCGTACAGCATAACCTTTACGGAGTCATCGCCTGCCACCCATACGGATGTATCGTAGATCTCGTTGTACTCAAAACGGCCCTGCACCGTACCGACGGTGGCGCCCAGGCGGAACCAGTTGCCCTTGGACAGCCAATAAATACCGCCGCTGGGAACCAGCATATAGCCGATAAAGACAATTTCAAACAAGAGGAACAGAAGGCCACGCAAAATCTGTCCGTAATAGAGGTTACCGAAGCCGAAGATCAAAAAGGAAATCTTCACCGCCCAGTTTCCCTTTGTAAAGGTGGTGAGGATATCGAATACTTCATTCTTTACGGCGAGACCGCAAGTCTTAAAGAACTTCAGAATACCGCGGCCCAGGCGGGCAAACCACAGGGGAATCGCACAAAGAAACAGTTTCAGGTTATATAAGAATGCTTGAAACTTACTTAGTTTCAAATAATCCAAATCGTTTAATCTTTTCATAACTGAGTTTATACGAACTCCTTTATATAATGAGAAAGCATTGTGAGCCGATCCACAAGACAACTGTTGTCCTTGTATTCCGGCTAACAATGCCTTTTCTGCCTGATGGCAGGGGGAGCCCAAAGGCTCCCCGCACCGATCAGTTAATTATTTAATTATTCAACGGGAATCAGAGTAACGGTACCTTCTTTGTCGCCGTTCCAAACGAGCTGTACTTTGTACTTGCCGTCCTTCTCAACAACGATGTTCGCGCCGTTGAACTCTACGCCGAAGTTAACGTCCCAGGATGCGCCCTGACGAACCTTAAACTCTTCGTTAGCCTTCAGATCGAGAACGTCGGAGGTGTAGGTGCCTGCAGGATCTTCGGTCATGGAGAAGTCGGTATCCCAGTTGGTACCGCAGATGCTACCGATAACGCCCCAAGCCTTCTTCTGCTCTTCGGTCATCTGGAACAGACCGTCGATGGTTGCCTTGTACTCGTCCAGAGCAGTCTGCAGATCAGCGTCGCCGGTTGCAGCCTTAGCGTCTGCGCCGAGAACCTTGGCGATATCCCACCAAGAACCGTGGATCTGACCCTGAGGAACGCCGTACTCACCCTGCTTAGCAAGAGCTGCCAGAGAAGGATTGGACTGAACGGCCTCGGAAGCCTGTGCGTTCTTGTTGGAGGGCCCCCACTGGAACTGAGCGTATCTCTGGTTCTGGCACTCTTCGCCGGTCAGGTACTGAGCCAGCTGAGAGAGAACGGCTGCACGCTTAGCGTCGGACTGGGGCTTAACACCCATCAGCTTGTTACCGGTGTAGGAACCAAGGTGATAGGACTTGCCGTCGATTTCGAAGGAAGGCAGATCGGTTGCACCGAAGTTAGCGCCGAAGTGAGCCTCAGCAGCCTCTGCATTCCAGATACCGGTGATAACTACGCCTGCATCGGTGAAGATGTCTGCGTTGCTATCGTATGCGGGAGACTTAGCCAGCTTCTGCATAGCCTTCATAGCGATGAGGCCCTCAGCAGAATTGAAGGTGTCGTCAACAGCGATGAATTCGCCGGATTCGTTCATGGTCCAGTTGGAGTGACAACCGGTTGCGAAGAAGAAGGAAGCGGTGTACCATGCGTTCTCAAGAGCATAGCGGAACTTCAGGTTATTCGCTTCACAAGCGGCGATGATCTTTTCCATGCTCTCTGCGTCTTCTGCGGAGATGATGGAGGTATCATAATACATGTAGTAGCCGTTGTCGCTGGTCATGGGGTATGCATACAGAGTGCCTGCTACGGAAGCAGCGGCAACAGAGCCTGCATCGTTGGCAGCCTTGATGTTCTCAGCAGCCTTCTGACCGGGAGCAGCCAGAGCAGCAGCCTGTACCAGGCGAGCCAGCTGGTCCTGTGCGAAGCAGTAGATATCGGGAGCGGTTGCAACGTCGGCAACAACCTTGGAGCCTGCATCGGCCTCGGTTACGCCTTCGATCTGTGCGTTGATCACGATGCCGGGGTTAGCAGCTTCGAACGCATCGATCTGCTGCTGAGTCAGAGCGGCAACGCCATCCTTCTCGGACACCCACATGGTGATGTCGTATGTACCTGCCAGTTCATTCTGAACAGGTGCGTCGGGAGTAGCGGGGTTATCGGGATTATCGGGGGTTACAGTGGGCTGGTTACAACCTGCGAAGCATGCGAGCACCATCAGGCCAGCCAAAATCAGAGACAAGATCTTACTCATTTTCATAAGTAAATCCTCCTAAAAATTGTTCATTATACGCACACCGCGTATATTTGAATTGTAGCATCTTTTCACATTTTTGTCAACCGCAAGATGATATTTCTCAAATAATTGTGCACTCTGACCAAATATTGAGAATTTTTTATAACAAAATGCGAATAGATTCTCCGCCCGTATAATATATATTCATTCCGA
>JBGVJO010000100.1:0-5068 GCA_045129535.1 Eubacteriales bacterium | reverse complement strand
TATATACTGCCCACGGTACCTCGCGGCAGGTTTGACGTATCGGTCAATATCCTTTTGACCGAGAAGGGTGTGAAAATGACCGGTGAAGCTTAAAAATATATTTGCCGCCCCCTTTTTGCTGATCATCGTATTAACGCTTCTGGCGGTTTCGGGTACAATTGATCCTGCAAGACTGGGGTTAGCGGACAATCCTTATTTGGCGATTGTGACGATCCAGTTGATCGTGTATGCGCTGCCGACGGTGTTTTTCTGCCGGTTGCGGGGCAGTGGCTATGCAAAAGGGCTGCGCTTGCGTCTGTTCCGTGCCAATCATTTGTTGTTTATGCTTTTGGCACTGATCGCCATGGTTGCCGGAAGTGCTTTGATTAATCTGGCTGTTTTCAGAATATTCCCCGACAGCGGTGCATCAACGGTGTCCTCCGCCGTACAGGGGCAGGATCTGTTTTTCGCTGTGATTGCGCTGGCAGTTTTGCCCGCGCTGACCGAGGAATTTCTGTTCCGCGGCGTCATTCTTACGGAATATCAGGCCGTGAGCGTGCCGTTTGCTGTGATCATCTCCTCCTTGCTTTTTGCAATGATGCACCTGAATCCGGTGCGCTTGCCCACATATTTTTTCTGCGGAATTCTTTTGGCCATCGTTGCTTATGCCACCCGTTCCGTATTCGCCCCGATGATTGTGCATCTGCTCAACAATATTGCCGCTTTGTTTTTGGATCGGTTTGTTTATAACGTGGCCGGAAATCAGGAAAATCGGGGGATTTTACTGGCCTTTATACTGTGTTGTGTCTTGTTTGTTTCCCTGGTGCTTCTCTTTATGGAAGCGCAGAGAATATACTCCGGCTACGGCGTTACCGGTGTTTCCTCAACCTACGTCCGTACCAAAAAGAAGAAAGAACCGCTTGGCGTAGGGGATGCTCTGCTGGCACCGCCCTTCGTTGCGCTTGTTATCTTGTTTATCGTAATTTCATTGCTCAATAAATAACGGTGGGCATCCCGAATCGAAAGGGGGATCATCCTATGGATAACCAAAATCATCCGGGCAGCTTGGATAAGGAAAGCACGCTTGGATTTGATAACGCGGATATTTTGGCTGCAAAGCGACGCCGCGTCGCGTCGTCACCCGCAAAACCGACGGCAACCGTCAGTGCCAATATGCTTCGTGCACAGATGCAGTCCGGGCAGGCGCCAAAGCCGCGAACTACCGCGGGCGCATCGCCGAAGACTGCGGCAACTGTTCCTGCTCGCGGGAAGAATGTGCCTGCATCCGCTGCAAAGCAGACTGTACCGCCCGTGACCGCAGCAGCCAGACCGGTGAGAGTGGCAGCGCCCGGCACAAAGCCGACACAGACCCGCCCTCCGGTATCGGGCTCCTCTGCAGCCAGAAGTGCATCAGCCCAGCCTCCTCGCCCGACTGTATCCAAAGCCCCGGCATCTCCCAAGCCGGCTATGATTCCGTACAAGCAGATGCCTCCAAAGAAGAGATCGGAGGCGGAGGAAGGGGCAACACGGATAACGGACATCCGGGATATCCGTTCCGTAGCCCAGGCCGACGATCACACCCGTCTGACCGACGTAAAGCAGCCTCTTTATCGGGAGAAAAAGAATATTCCGCCCCAGGAGCAGGACGAAAGCGAAGGTGCCAACACGATTATCAGTGTGATCAAGGCAGTCACCTATATCGTCGCTGTTATCGTAGTGTCCGTGTTCCTGTCTATGTTCATCATTCTCGTGGGCAATGATATATTTGCCTTCGTGAAGGATGATACCATGGTGGAGGTGACGATCCCCGAGTATGCGACGGTGGGAGATATAGCGGATATTCTGTATGAAAATTCGCTCATCGAATATCCGGGTATATTTGAGTTATACTCCAAATTTGGCGGAAGCAGTGCCGGCAGTGAATTTGTGGCCGGAACCTATACGGTTCATCCCATGATGAACTACGACGAGCTTCTTGCCGCTTTCAAGAAAAAGGCTCCCTCCGGTATTTCCCGTATCACTATCCCTGAGGGATACACCACCGATGAGATTATCGATCTGTTCGTGTCTTACAATATCGGTACCAGAGAACGGTACGTGGAGGTAATCAATAACTACGACTTTGATTACTGGTTTATCGACGAGCTGGAAGCGAACGGCGTGTCGGATGACCGCTTCTACCGCCTGGACGGATACCTTTTCCCGGATACGTATGAGTTTTATAATGCATCCAGTGAAGAGGTCGTCATCGGAAAACTGCTGAAGCGCTTTAATCAGGTGTTCCTGGATTCCTACGCGCAAAAGGCAAAGGAACTGGGCTACACGGTGGATGAGATTCTCATCATCGCATCGATGATCGAGAAGGAGGCCGGCTCCCAGTCGGACTTCTTCGACATTTCCTCCGTGTTCAATAACCGCCTGAAGGCACCGGCAAAATATCCCTATCTGGAGAGTGATGCCACGGTTGTGTACGCTATCCATCACGATACCGGTAACCGAATCACCCCTACCGATCAGGATATGGTATACGAAAGCCCGTATAACACCTATACGAATAAGGGACTTCCGCCCGGACCGATTGCCAATCCCTCGGCCAGCGCCATCCGTGCTGCGCTGTATCCCTCCGACACGGATTACTATTTCTTCTTCTCGGAATCCACGCATATTACGCACTACTCCAAGACCTATGAGGAGCACCGTAAGGTGATTGCCGAGGTGCAGAACAAGAACAATCCCACCAACTAAAAGTAAGGCAGCTGTCCTCGGACAGCTGCCTTTTTGCCTATACGCCATATTTTTTCGGCATCCCTTGCAATTGGAGGGAAAATCGTGTACAATATCTGTATTAAGCCATAAGCGGGAGAATTTTATGAAAACTGTTATGCTGGTCTTCGGCACCAGACCGGAAGCCATCAAGATGTGTCCCTTGGTGAACGAGTTGAAAACCAGAGAGGGCATCCGCACCGTGGTGTGCGTGACCGGTCAGCATCGGCAGATGCTGGATCAGGTACTGGATGCATTCCACGTGGTTCCGGATTACGATCTTTCCATTATGAAAGATAAGCAGACGCTGTTTGATATTACCACCAATATTCTGAACAATATCAAAGGCGTGCTGGAGGAAGTGAAGCCCGACGTGGTGCTGGTGCACGGCGATACGTCTACCACGTTCGTAACGGCCCTTGCTTGCTTCTATCTGCAGATTCCCGTAGGTCACGTGGAGGCAGGTCTTCGCACCTATAATATCTACTCCCCCTATCCCGAGGAATTTAACCGTCAGGCGGTGTCGATCCTTTCCCGGTACAATTTTGCTCCCACCGAGCTGTCGAAAAACAATCTTCTGCGAGAGGGCAAAGAGGAGAGCACCATCTACGTTACCGGTAATACGGCCATCGACGCGCTGAAAACCACCGTCCGGGAGGATTATACCCATCCGGAATTGGAATGGGCCAAGGACAGCCGACTGATTATGATTACCGCTCATCGGCGGGAGAATCTGGGCGAGCCCATGCATCATATGTTCCGGGCGATCCGCCGCGTGATGGAGGAGCACCCCGATGTGAAGGCCATCTATCC
The DNA here is from genome assembly GCA_045129535.1 of Eubacteriales bacterium. Classification (GTDB taxonomy): domain Bacteria; phylum Bacillota; class Clostridia; order Oscillospirales; family CAG-272; genus SIG701. Next base: position 1,513 of record JBGVJO010000100.1, on the reverse strand, counting down.
CATCCATATGAATCCCGTGGTACGCCGTGCGGCGGATGAGGAGTTGGGGGATTGCGACCGTATTCATATTATCGAGCCGCTGGAGGTGTTGGATTTTCATAACTTCCTGTCGCGCAGTTATATGATCCTCACTGATTCCGGCGGAATCCAGGAGGAGGCGCCGTCCCTCGGCAAGCCCGTGTTGGTTATGCGTGATACCACGGAGCGCCCGGAGGGAATCGCGGCCGGCACTCTGAAGCTGGTGGGCACCGATGAAGACGTGATCTACGAGAACTTCAAACTTCTTTTGAATGATTCTGCCGCATACGATGCGATGGCAAAGGCATCCAATCCCTACGGAGACGGATTTGCCTGCAAGCGTATCGCCGATATTTTAGAGAAATAAAAAAGAGCACAGGAGATAATCTCCTGTGCTTTTTGCTTACAGTATATATCCGCCGAGAATGCCCAGACCGGCCGCCAGACAGATGATAGCGATGGGATGGGTCTTGCGGAACGCAAGGAATGCGGACACGCCAAACACCGCAAGGGAAAGATAGGTCTGCGGATCGGTGAAGATGGCGGTAGTGAATCCGGTGGGAATAAATACCGTAGCGGCTACCGAGAGAAGCGCCGCGCTGATCAGGCCCACAACGGCAGGCTTCAGACCGGACATACATCCCTTGACGAGCTTGCTTTCCTTGAATTTATCAAAGAATTTGGCTACCAGCAGAATGATGATGAAGGAGGGCGTTACTACGCCCAGCGTGGCACAGAGGGCACCAAGGATACCGCCCTGTTCCGCACCGATATAGGTGGCCATATTGATGGCAAAGGGGCCGGGAGTGCTTTCGCTGACCGCGATAAAGTTGATGAGAGCCTCGGGGGCTGCCCAGCCTTTCGTCAGCACGGCTTCCTGGATCAGGGGAAGCATGGCGTAACCGCCGCCAAAGGTGAAGGCACCGATCTTAAAAAAAGTCCAGAACAATTCAAGAAAAATCATTTGCCAACCCTCCTTGCCATAATCACAGAGGAGATCAAGCCAGTGAGAGCACAGGCGATAATCACGTACAGAACGTTCAAATCCAGAATAGCGGTGAGTACAAATGCACCCGCCATGATGCAGTAGGGAATAACTCCCTTAGGAGCCTTTTTGTACATATTCCAAAGCGCTTTGAGGATCAAAGCCAAAACGCCGGCACGGATGCCGTTGAAGGCGAACTGGACGGCCTGGATCTGCTGAAATTCCCGCAGTATGTAGAAAAGAATCAAAATAATCGTAAAAGAGGGAAGCACCATACCCACGGTGCCGAACAAAGCGCCCAGCACGCCGGCCACGCGGTATCCCACGAAGGTGGCGGAATTGATGGCAATAGGGCCGGGGGTGGACTCCGCAATGGCGATAATTTCCAGAATATCGTCATCGGTGATCCATTTTTTCTTCTCGACGGTTTCTTTCTGAATCAGCGGGATCATCGCATAGCCGCCGCCGAAGGTGAAGGCACCGATACGGAAGAACACGCTAAAGATAGAC
>JBGVJO010000099.1:0-8200 GCA_045129535.1 Eubacteriales bacterium | reverse complement strand
CTTTATGTCGGTATGGGCAAGGTATCTTGAGGTGGATTTTTTTGGAGAGGAATTGCTCGCAGGAAAATCTACCAAGATAGAATGGTTAAAACCAGTCTTTGCAGATGATGTTTTATCTGGCAAAGCAATCATTACAAAGTTAGTGAAACGCAACCCAAAGAACGGACTTGTTGAGGTAACTGTTGAAGCGTATAACCAAAATGGAGAGCTTGTATTGACCGATGTAACAGAAGCGGTTGTTAAGTGCAAAACAAGATAATGTCAGAACAAAAATGAGGCAGAGATTTTCTCCGCCTCATTTTTTAACTAATTGAAAATTATATCCTGATTCACGATTTCGGTGGCTCTGCTACGAATGTTATTCATCCGACCAACCCATTCCATTTGGCTATCTGCTTTGAGTATTTCGGTTATACCCTCATGTTCTGCCATTTGCTTTACAAGCCGAGAAAATATTTCTTCTGCTTGCTTGTCGAGGTCAGCAAGATATCCGTTCAGTTTGCCACTTGTCAGTAGATTAAGATATAGCACCTTGCGATTTTGCTTTATATATCGTAAATGCCGTTGTCCCCACGCCCCGATAGGCTGCTGTTCTTCTTCGGGGAACTTGAGGCAGGGAATGTAATAATCGCCTTGCAGTTCGTACCAAAGACCGTTCTTTTCATCATAAATAACCTTTTCCATAATCACGCCTCCTTGTAGATTACCTTGAATTTCTTTTGCTTTGCATCAATAATTTTCAGTAGAACCTCGTCCACCGCATCGGTGTACTTGCTGTTGGCAATAAGGTTGTTTCGCATTTCGTTCAGGCAGTTCACAACCACCCGTTGTTCAAAACCATCAAGAGCTATGTAATACTTCTTATCTCGCATATCTGTCACTCCTTGAGCAAGTCTTGAAACGGGGTATCTGTGGCAACAAAGGTGTCGTATGTAAAGTTAGCGCCCAATCGAAAACCCATCATAAAACTATCAAGGTTGGATTCTCCGTTTACCACGCCCCACGCATTTACAAAGTCGAGAAACCTTTTCTTGTTCTCGCCGGAAAGTGCTTCGGTCAGAAATTCCTCGTTGAGCATCAGCACTTCCATTTGTTTCTGCACGGCTTTGTTCTGCTTGGTGCTTCGTGCCTGGGGATCGAGATTGCCGTAGTAAAATTCTTCTATAAATTTGCCCATATTGTTACCTCCTTTGATTTTCTACCATAATTGTACTCAAAGGCGGCTTAATAGTCGAATGTACCGCTATAAACAGAAAAATACCGAGAAAAACCTTTTACAGTTCTTCTCGGTATTCATCTTTTGCTTATTGCCCTTTTGCAACGCCCATAAGTTAGTATTTTGAAATTACTGCCTTATGTGGCGTGTGCATTAGGCGGTATCTCTTTTTTTGTTTTTCTTGATTCGTGAAAGCCCGCGACGGATCAATTCTGCCGGGATCACCGATCCCGCCAAAAGGGCGGTGAGGATGATTTCCCGCGCCGTCAAGGGATCGCAGCGGAACAACTCGCCGCCGAAGTAGATGATCATCAGCTGGGTGATGCAAACGGTGCATACGATCAGTATAAAGGGCTTGTTGGCGGACAAATGGGCCAATATGTTCACGCCCTCCGAGCGGGCAAGGAAGCAGTTGTATAGCCCGCAAAAGATGAACAAAGCGAAGAATACGCTGAGATAGTAGATCTCGTCTCCCCGGGAAAACACCCGATGCATAAAGGGGGATTTCAAAAACCACAAACATAGCGCCAGCGAGAATCCGCCGGAGGCCAGAATGTTTCGTATCATCGTCGGGGAGAGAAGCTTTTCCTCCCGGGAAAGGGGCGGGCAGTGCATATATCGCTTCAGGGATGGCTCCCCCGCGAAGGCCAAAGCCCCCAGCGTATCCATAATGATGTTTACCCACAGCATCTGGATTACGGTGACGGGCGTTTCCACCCCAATAAAAGGCCCGATCAGGGATACGCCCACGGCACACAGATTCATGCTCAGCTGGAATACGATGAACTTCCGTATGCTTAAAAAGATGGTCCGCCCGTACAGCACGGCCCGCATAATGGAGGAAAAACGGTCGTCGGTGACGACGATATCTCCCGCCTCTCTGGCCGCATCGGTGCCGCTGCCCATGGCGAATCCCACGTCCGCCGCCCGCAGGGCGGGGGCGTCGTTGATGCCGTCGCCGGTCATGCCCACAACCAGCCCTTTTTCTTGGGAGAGCCGCACCAGGCGTCTTTTATCCGTGGGAAGAGCCCTCGCCACAACGGCGATTTGGGGAATGGTATCCGACAGCTCCTCGTCCGTCATCCGGGACAGCTCCTCCCCCGTCAGTACCCGATGGGGACCGCCTTGCACGAGAATTCCGCACTCCCTGGCAATGGCTTCGGCAGTCAGGGGATTGTCTCCCGTGATCATCACGGTCTGAATCCCAGCCCGCCGGGCGGTGGATACGGCATCGGCGGCGTCGGGGCGCAAATGATCCCGAATGGCGATCAGCGCAACGAAAATCAGATCGGAAAAGGCGCCGTTCTCCGTCCCGTTTTGCCCGTCGTATTCCGCCACGGCAATGACCCGATGGGAGGAGGCGGCGTATCTCTCCCATTCTCCCCGCATCTTCGCCATAACAGCGGGCGTCATGGGGCGAAGTCGCCCATCCCGATCCAGATAGGAGGTGGCGTGGGGCAAAATTATCTCGGGTGCTCCCCGCATCAGCGTGCGTGTCCTGCCCCCTTCCTCCACGCATCCCGAGGCGTACCGACGGGCGGAATCGAAGGGAAGACGGTGCGTCACGGAGAGACGGTCGAGTCTGCATCCGCTGAAAAAGGAGCTCATAGCCCGATCGGTGGCGTTGCCCCGACCGATTCCTGCACACACGGCGTGATTTTGCCGCAGTGCGGCAAAATGGGCGGGGGATTTTTTCAGAGCGGTCAGCGAATCAAAGGCGGTGTCCCCGCAGAGGATCGCCTCTACCTTCAATTTGCCGCAGGTCAGCGTGCCCGTCTTGTCGGTGTACAGGATATTCATATTGCCTGCCGTTTCAATGCCCACCAGACGCCGTACCAGTACCCCCGATCGGAGCATCTTTTTCATATTGGAGGAAAGCACTACGGTGATCATCATAGGCAGCCCCTCGGGTACCGCCACCACCAAAATGGATATGGCTACGCTTAAAGCGCGGATCAGATGGGGTAAAGCGAAGGACGGATCGGTGATCCGATGACGGATCAGCTCCCAATCCATTCCGTTATCGATGACGAATGCGTTCCACAGATAAGCGAAAGCGATCACGGCGGCGGCCACGTATCCGAGAAAGCTGACGCTCCGCGCCAGCCCGCTCAGCCGCTCCTTCAGAGGACTGGGACGTACGTCCTCCTGCAGGCCGGATGCCACCCCGCCGTACAGCGTGCGATCCCCTACCCGGCAAACCAGAATCTCACCTTCTCCCTGGCAGATGCGGCTGCCGCGGAACAGCTGGGTTTCCTCCCCGGGATCCCATAAAAGGGTGTCCGGTGTGAGAATTCCCGTGTCGGGCAGAGCGGAGGCGGGGAATTTTGTCTTTTCCTCGCTTTCCCCGGTCAGCGGGGATTGGTCCACCGCCACGCGGCCTGCGAAAAGGATGCCGTCGGCGGGTACGGTGGCACCGCTGTTCAATATCACCACGTCCCCCACCACGATCTCCGACAGGGGAATCTGCCGCAGATCGCCTCCACGACGCACGGTAACGGAGGTGTCGTCCGCCTCATCCTGCAAGGCGTCCAATGCCGCCGCGCTGCTGAATTCGGAGAGAGTGGATACCAGGGTGGAGATCAGCACGGCTACGGCAATGCCGACGCATTCCAACCAATTCACGTGACCGAAGGAAAGGAGGATGTTCAGGCATAAAGCCCCCAGGAGAATACGGATGATGGGATCGTTGAAGTTGCCAAAAAACTGCCTCAGAAAGCCGGCCCTTTTCTTTTTGGTAAGGGAATTGCATCCAAACGTTTGCCCGGATTTCTCCACGTCCGCCTCACTCAGCCCCCGCTGCAAATGATACCGCAGGGCGTCCGGCGCTGGCGTTGCCGGGGCGGCTTGCCTCGGCGGATTTGCTGATTTTGCTTGATTCATAAAATATTCCTATCCTTCTGCATGACATCTGCTACAATATATGCGCGCCTGTCGCCGTTTAGTAACACGGGACAAAGTGGATGCATAGGCTATAACAGACGGATCCATTTCAAGGAAAGAAGGGCAGGTATTATGCATCCGATACTGAATCGCTATGTGCCGATCTCCGGCACGTATCCCCATACATATTTCGCTGGGGCCAACACGTCACAGGGGTTTGTCAGCGCCTATCCCCGTTTCGTGCGGGAGGAAGAATCCTACCGCGTATTTTACATCAAGGGAGGAAGCGGCACGGGAAAAAGCACCGTGATGAAGCAGTGTGCCCGAGCGGCCGCCCTGACGGGGGCGGATATCACTCTCCTTCTTTGCTCCTCCGATCCTACCTCGGCGGATGGGGTCATCCTGCAGGGCAAAAACGGACGGCGCATCGTGATTCTGGACGCAACGGCGCCCCATACCGCCGATCCGACGCTGCCCGGCGCCGTGGGGGAAATCGTCGACGTGGGCGCGGGGTGGGACGTATCCCGCCTGTGTGCCCGCAGACAGGAGATCGGCCTTGCCCGACAGGAGAAAGAGCAGGCCTATGTGCGTGCTTACCGCTATCTGTCTGCCTACCGATCGGTGGTGGACGGGGCCAGCACGCTTCTTTCCGAGTGCATTCTCCACGATAAGTTGCGGGCGGCGGCATCCCGTCTCTTGGGAGATTTTCGGGGCGGGGAACGGTTTTGTGAGGACATCCGTTACACCCACGCTTTGTCGATGCACGGCGCCTATCGTCTGAATACGTTTTCCGCCCTGGCGGGGAGAAGATGCGCTATCGTGGATGTCTACGGAACGGGAGAATTCTTTTTGGAAGCATTGCGGGATCAGGCCATGGATCGCCGTCTGACGGTGTACACGTCCCCCGCTCCCGCCTGTCCCAACCGACTGCAGGAATTGTACTTTCCCGATAGTGGCGCCTGCTTCTATCTGGTCCCCGACAGCGAAAGCGGGGGCGACGCCGCCCGCTGTATCCATATGCGCCGCTTTATCGATCCGCCTGCCTTGGCGGCACGGCGGGGGAGGATTCGTTTTGCGGGAAAGTGCGGGGAGATGCTTTTTGAGGGCGCTTTGCAGTCTCTCTCCGAGGCGGGAAAGCATCATTTTATCCTGGAGGAGATTTATAAAGAGGCGATGGACTTTACCGTGGTGCAAAAGAAAACCGACACACTGTCTGCTTTCGTTCGAGATGCGCTGGAATAAAAAGCAGGCTGTTCGCCAAAGCGAACAGCCTGTTCTGTCTTTCGTTTATTTTTGAGAATAGGGGCAATTGCCGCCGCAGCTGCCGCAGGATCCACTACAGGAGCAGGAGGGCTTCCCGCTTTTTCTTGCGCGGATCTCACGGACAACGATGAGCAGAAAGACCGCGGCAATCACCGCTGTGATGAGAATCGTAGGGAGATTCATACTTGCCTCCTTAGTCGGTGAGCGCATTTTTGTTCCGGCGGAAGAGCATATACAGCATCACGAGGAGTACAACGATAGCCACCGCCGTCCAGGGGGTGAATATGCCCTGGGCCAGCCGACCGAACTGATAGATCATAAGAGACACGGCATAGGCAAACAGGCACATATATCCGATGGCAGCAAAGGTCCACTTGCCGCTGTTCATCTCCCGACGGATGGCACCGCAAGCCGCAAAGCAAGGGGCGCACAGGAGATTGAAAATCATAAAGGAGTAGGCGGCCAGCTTGCTTCCGCCGAAGAATTCCCGGCCGATCACAATAGCATTGGCGAAGGTGCCGCCCTCGATATCGCTCAGGAGATCCACGCCCTCCGGCAGCATCTGGGACAGGGTGCCGAAGGTGCCCAGCACCTCTTCCTTGGCGATCAGGCCCATCACAGTGGCCACAGCCGCCTGCCAGTTACCGAAGCCGAGGGGCACGAACAATACGGCAATATACTTGCCGATTACGCTCAAAATAGAGGCGTCATCCGTGTCACCGATGTAGTGCAGACCGCCCGTGAAGGACAGGCTGTTCAGAATCCAGATGATGATGCTGGCGGCCAGAATGACGGTGCCTGCACGCTGAACGAAGGACCAGCCACGATCCCAAACGGTGCGGGCAATGTTGGAGGGAACGGGTGCGTGGTAGGAGGGAAGCTCCATCACAAAGGGGGCGGGCTTACCGGCGAAGGGCTTGGTTTTCTTCAGAATAATGCCGGAGATTACCACAGCCGCCACGCCGACGAAATAGGCAGAGGTGGCAATCCATGCGCTGCCGCCGAACAAGGCGCCGGCGATCATGCCGACGAAGGGCATCTTGGCACCGCAGGGAATGAAGGCGGTGGTCATTACGGTCATGCGTCGATCCCGCTCCTGTTCAATGGTACGGGAGGCCATAATGCCGGGCACACTGCATCCCATGCCGACCAGCATAGGGATAAAGGATTTGCCGGACAGGCCGAACTTGCGGAAAAGGCGGTCCATAATGAAAGCAATGCGGGCCATGTATCCGCAGTCCTCCAAAATGGACAGAAGAAGGAACAGAATCAGCATCTGAGGTACGAAGCCCAGCACGGAGCCCACACCGCCCAGAATGCCGTCGGCTACCAGACTGATGAGCCAGTCGGTACAGCCGAGGGAGGCAAGACCTTCGGTGGCTGCGGGGATGATCCACGTGCCGAAGAGGGTGTCGTTCATGAAACCCACGGTCCAGTCTCCCACGGTTCCCAGGGAGATGGTGTAGATCAAAAACATAATCACGGCAAAGATGGGGAGCGCCAGGATCCGATTGGTAACGATTCGGTCAATTTTGTCCGAAATGCTCAGCCCACCGGGGTTCTTTCTTTTGTAGCAGCTCTTTACCTGATCTGTGATGTAATTGTACCGCTCGTTGGTGATGATGGCTTCCGCATCGTCGTCCAGCCTCTTTTCCACGGCTTCAATGTCCGCGGCAATATGTTTCAGGATGGACTCGCTCAAGTCCAGCTGATCGGCCACCTGGCTGTCCCGCTCAAAGAGCTTGATGGCGTACCATCGCTGCTGCTCCTCGGGAAGATGGTGGATGGCGGCCTCCTCAATGTGGGCCAGTACATGCTCCACCCGACCGCTGAATATGTGCTGAGGCATCCGTTGTCCCTCGCCGGCGGCCGCGATAGCCGCCTCCGCGGCTTCCTGAAGGCCATCGTTTTTGAGAGCGGAGATTTCTACAACCGGACATCCCATCTCGCGGGAGAGGGCGTCCAAATCGAATTTATCCCCATTTTTGCGAACGATATCCATCATATTGATGGCGATCACCACGGGAATGCCCAATTCCATCAGCTGGGTAGTCAGATACAGATTTCTTTCGGGGTTGGTGCCATCCACGATGTTCAGAATGGCATCGGGACGTTCTCCCAAAAGATAGTTTCTTGCAACCACTTCCTCCAGCGTGTAGGGGGAGAGGGAATAGATGCCCGGCAGATCGGTGAGGATCACGTCCGGGTGACCCTTCAGCTTGCCTTCCTTTTTCTCCACGGTAACGCCGGGCCAGTTGCCCACGTACTGATTGGAGCCGGTCAGGGCATTAAACAGCGTGGTTTTTCCGCAGTTGGGATTGCCTGCCAAAGCGATACGAATTGCCATAGAATAATCCTTCCTGTTAGCGGCGGCTAACCGCCCCGTAATAATAAAGGGGAAATCTCCCCATGCGGCAGCGCCGTCAGATAAACTCTACTTCGATCTGGTCCGCATCCGATTTGCGAAGGGAAAGCTCATATCCGCGCAGAGTTATCTGGATGGGATCTCCCAGCGGTGCCACCTTGCGCACGCAGACCTCCACGCCCTTGGTCATACCCATATCCATAATGCGGCGGCGTACAGCGCCCTCGCCGTGCAGCTTAATGACTTTGGCACGCTTGCCGACGGCAACGTTTTTCAGTGTGTTCATCGTGTTTCCTCCCGGAATCGGATTGCGTAATGCACACAGTTAGTGTTTGCTAACTCACGGATATATTATATGCGAAAGGACCATATTTTGTCAATAAAATTCCACTCATTTTTCTATTTTCGGCAGATTGGCCTATGAGTTAGCGGCGGCTAACGGCACGGATTTGTTCACTTTTCCAAAAAAATCG
>JBGVJO010000098.1:0-1469 GCA_045129535.1 Eubacteriales bacterium | reverse complement strand
CATTCCCGTCATCGATACGGATGCGGTTTACCGCCGTATGAGCGGCCCTGCCGAGTCCCCTGGTGAATGTATGGCAGAATTGGCCAGCGCTTTCGGTGAGCAGATACTCAATGCAGATCATTCCCTGAACCGACGTGCCATGGCGGATATCGTCTTTGCACCGGACGGTGATGCAGCAAGAGAACTACTGAACCGGATCACGCATTCCCATATTCTGCGGGAAACCCGCCGGTTGGCACAGGCATATACCGAGGAAGGAAACCGCTTTGTGCTCATCGATGCCCCCCTTCTTTTTGAGAGCAGCTTTGATGCGTTGTGCCGGTATACGGTTTGCGTTACCGCGCCCGATTCGGTTTGTGTAAAACGGATTATGGCACGGGACGGAATCACCGAGGAGGAAGCCATTCGACGCCTTTCTGCACAGATTACGGCGGAGGAACTGATACGGCGGTGCGACTATGCTATCGTCAACGACGGCAGTGCGGCTGTCCGCCCCCAGGTGGAAGCGGTAATACAGGCAATACAGTGTGACGGAGGAGAGCAATGAACTGGAAGAAAACGGCGCGCCGCAGCGCGGTCATTGTGACAATTCTCGTTTTATCCATTGTCTGTGCGCTGATCTACCAGGTAGTATGGGATAAGATCGACCGCCGGATGTACCCTCGTCCGTACAGCGAATACGTCAGCGAATATTCCGCCGCCTACGGCGTGCCCGAATACGTGGTGTATGCGGTAATCAAGGTGGAAAGCAACTTTGAGAGCAACGCGGAGTCCCACGCGGGAGCCATTGGATTGATGCAGCTTGTGCCCGACACCTTCGATTGGGTTTCTATGCGTCTGAAGCGCAACAGTGAGCACGGTATGCTGTACGATCCCCGTACCAATATCGAGTACGGAACGTATATGCTGTCCTACCTGTATATGCGGTACAATCGCTGGGATACGGCATTCGCTGCCTACAACGCCGGCCACAGCCGGGTGGATCAGTGGCTTATGGATCCGCAGATCACGGATGAGGACGGCAATCTTGTGCGTATACCGTTCCGTGAAACGGAGAAATACGTGAAAAAAGTGAATGATGCAATCGAGGTTTACAAACGGTTGTATTATCAATAAATTCAATAATTATATCCAAGAAAGGATGTTTACTATGAGCGAGAAGACAAAAGGCCAGAACCTGGCGGAAACCCTCTTCTACAAGAAGAAAAATGCTTTTGAATCCTGGAGCCCCGAGGAAAGAGAAGCAGCACAGAAGTACTGTGTGGATTACATGAAGTTTCTGGACGACGGTAAGACCGAGCGCGAGGCGCTGGTGGCTGCCATCCGTATCCTTGAGAAGGAAGGCTTCCGTGAGTACAAGCTGGGTGACAAGATCACCGCAGGCGATAAGCTGTACTACAACAACCGGGAGAAGAGCCTCTATATTATCTGTGCAGGTACCGAGTCCATTGAGTGCGGCGTGCGCGTTT
>JBGVJO010000097.1:0-5000 GCA_045129535.1 Eubacteriales bacterium | reverse complement strand
CGCGCCCTCATGGAGCATATGCTCCGCCTGGCAGCGGATGCCCGTGCTACCGTATATCTGGAGGTGCGTGCCTCCAACACGCCTGCAAGAGAATTGTATCGGACTCTCGGCTTTACCGAAACGGGCGTGCGTAAAAATTACTATACCTCGCCGCGGGAGGACGCTGTCCTTATGATGCGTTCCCACGGTGCTCAGGAGATACTGTCATGTTGATTCTTGCTATTGAAAGTTCCTGTGACGAAACGGCGGCCGCCGTTGTGGAGATGGGGGAGGGCACTCGCCGCATCCGCTCCTCGGTGGTGGCGTCTCAGGTGGATACCCACGCCCTGTACGGCGGCGTGGTGCCGGAGATCGCCAGCCGCGCGCACATTGAGGCCATATCCGGCGTAGTGAGCCGCTCCCTTGCGGAGGCAGGGCTTACCATGCGTGAGATCGATGCCGTGGGCGTCACCTATGCTCCCGGCCTTATCGGATCACTTCTTGTGGGTGTCAGCTTTGCCAAGGCACTGGCTTTCTCTCACGGAAAACCCCTGGTTCCCGTAAATCATATTAAAGGACACGCGGCGGCGGCGTATCTGACGGACGAAACGCTGGAGGCTCCCTTCTGTGCCCTGATCGTATCCGGCGGACACACGTCTTTGTATGACGTGACGTGTCCCACCTCCTTTGTGGAGATCGGCGGCACCCGGGACGACGCGGCCGGTGAGGCTTTTGATAAGGTGGGCCGCGTGATGGGACTCCCTTATCCCGGCGGTGCGGCCATGGACCGATTGGCCGCCAGTGGATTTGCAAACGGCCGCGGGGAGATGTTCCGCTTCCCCTCCCCTGCCGTGAACGATGCTTCCTATGATTATTCCTTCAGCGGTCTCAAGACCGCGGTGATCAATCAGATTCACACCATTCGCCAGCGACTGAATCTGGGGGATGACGGAGAATTGCCCGAGGATATAAGGGAGGGCATTGCCGCCTCCTTTACCCGCGCGGTGGTGGACGGCGTGACTGCCAAACTGCGCCGCGCCATACAGGAAAAGAACATTCGGCGGCTGGTGCTGGCCGGCGGCGTGGCCGCCAATTCCCATCTCCGCCGTGCGGTGGAATCGGTGGCAGAAGAGATGGGCGTAACCCTGACGGTGCCCCCGCTTTCCCTCTGCGGAGATAACGCCGCTATGATCGGAGCGCAGGCCTATTTTGAGGTTTTGGCAGGGAATTTTGCCGACGAAACCCTCAACGCATACGCTTCCGATGAGGAAGCAGCGTTCGTTTAAGAAGTGTCTAAATTTACACCTGTCTAAAATGCCCGAATGCTATGACGGGTGCCAAATATCCACAACGTTTTCAACAAGTTGTGGAAAACTCGGCGTAAATCTTGGGAAACAGCCCCTTTTTCAAGGGAATGGTTGTGGAAAAGTCCTGTGAAAACCCACGGAACGTGTTGGAAACTCAAAAAATACGAAGAAAATTGCGGTTTTTGTGTTATGCGAATGACAAAGATTAAAATTACCCCTCAATACGGTACCCGCGTGGCGGTAGTGCCCGTGCCGGCGGACGGATCCTTGTGGAAAAATGCCACACGGGATCAGTTGGCTCTTCTTCTCGTGCTTATGGCAGAGGGAGAGTGCACGCCGGAGGTGCTCTGCGAGAAGAGCGGCGTATCGGAGAAGAACCTGGAGTCTGCTTTGCAATACTGGGTGGAAGCGGGAGTTCTTTTGGTGGAAGGAATCCAATCCACTGCCGTAAGGAGCGGGGGATACCGTGCCACGGTTTCAAAACGTCCGGAACGTGCGGCGGAGCTGCCTCATTACAATACGGACGAGGCCGCCAAATATCTGGAGAGTCACCCGGCCGCATCCAATCTGATCGACTGCTGTCAGCAGGAATTGGGAAAGATCTTCAATACCTCCGAGGCGGAGATCGTCATCGGCCTTTTGGACTATCTTTCTCTGGATCCGGAATACATATTGCTTTTGTTTGCCCACTGCGCTAAGCGGGGTACGAAATCCCTCCGCTATATCGAGAAGATGGCGATTACTCTTCACGATGCGGGCATCGTGACCTACGATCAGCTGGATCTGCATCTGAAAAAGGCCGACCGTGTGGGCGAGGTGGAATACGCACTGCGGGATCTGTTCGGTATCGGCAAGCGAGCGCTGATCAAGCGGGAACGGGAGGCCTTCTTCCGCTGGGTAGCCGAGTGGGAGATGCCCCTGGACGTGATTACCCGCGCTTATGAGATCACGGTAGGCTCCACCAAGGAACCCTCGGTGCCCTATACCAATGCGATTCTGGAAAAATGGCACGCCAAAGGTCTGACGACCCTGGAGGCGGTGGAGGAAGAGGAGGCACAGCGTACGCCTTCCTCCGGTAAGAGCGGTATGGGTAATTTTGATACGGACGATTTCTTTGAGGCGGCGCTGCGGCGCTCCTACGATACGCCGAAGGAGGATACTGGCAATGGCATTCAGTCCTGAAAATATTGCACGGATAAGAGAATCGTTTCTGGATCGGCGTCATCTTGCCCTCGAGGCGAGTGAAAATAAAAAACAGCAGCTGTACCGTGATATTCCCGCTTTGGCGGAGATGGATCGGCAGATCGCGTCGGTAGGCTCCCGTGTGATGGCGGCCGCTCTGCGTGGCGGTGACGTGGCCGGAGCCGTGGGGAAGATGCGGGAGGAGAACCGGGCCTTGCGGCAGAAGCGTGCCGAGTTGCTTGTCGCGAACGGCTATCCCGCCGATTATACCGATATCCGCTACCGCTGCGAGGCGTGCGGAGATACGGGCTTTATCGGCACGAAAATGTGCCGCTGTATGCGGGACGAATTGGTGATGGCCGGATACGAATCCTCCGGTATCGGCCGCCTGATGCAGACACAAAGTTTCGAGAGCTTCTCCCTTGACTATTATCCTGCCGCCGACCGCCAGGGAATGGAGGCCAATCTCCGCACCCTGCGGGAATTTGCCGCCCATTTTGATACGCGCCGTGGGGAAAACTATCTCCTGATCGGCACAACGGGTCTGGGAAAGACCCATTTGTCCACCTCTGTTGCCCGCACGGTGATCGACGGCGGATTCGACGTGGTGTACGATACGGCGCAAGGCGTATTTTCCGCCTTTGAGGCGGCTCAGTTCGGTCGGGATGCGGCCGCAGGTGAGGAGAAATACCTGCGGTGTGAGCTCCTTATTATGGACGATCTGGGTACGGAATTGACCAACACCTTTACGGTGTCCTGTCTGTACAATGTTATCAACACTCGTCTGAACAACAATCTGTCCACGATCATCAATACGAACCTGACCCATTCCGAGCTGCGTGCCCGCTATGCGGACCGCATTACCAGCCGGCTCTTTGGCGAATTCCGTCCTCTTATGTTTACCGGCAGCGATATCCGTCGGGAGAAACTGAAGCGGGGCTGATACGGCAAAAAAAATCGGGGGAATGCCCGAAGGCATTCCCCCAACGTATTTTTTGGGTGATACTTATCTGCAGCCGCAGGAGTTAACAGCACTGCCGCAACCGCAGCCGTAGCCGGTGCCATTGCCGCATACAAGGGTCAAAACAAGCAGAGTGAGCAGAATCAGCCACAGAGTCTCATTCTCAAAAATATTGCAAATGCATCCCATATTCCGTTTTCCTTTTCGTTTTGTAGTATTCGGGGCTCTCACCCGTGGGATCCGGCTTTCGCCGTTCCTGATACTATACTATGAGCGAAGGAAAACTTTGCTACCGATTTACGACAAATTATTTCAGGTCGATGTGGGTGCAGTGCAGGAACGCGTTGGCGCTGACAATGCTGTCCGTGGGGATTTCGGCGGATGCGCCGCAGTCCTCGCAGAGGATCTTTACGCAGTCATCCAAAACGTCCACGGTGTAGTGGCCGTGTCCTTCGGGACACTTGCAGTGAATTTCCCCCTCGGCGCTCAACTCGTGGATCACGTACATAATGATGTCCATAATCTGGGGATCGCTGAACATACGGGAGCGGTCCTGCCGGTTTTCCGCAAGAGAGGAGAACTGCTCCTCCTCTAGAATCTCCTGCAATTCCCGATCCGCCTCGGCGAAGGCCTCGCTTACCTTGTCGCTTTGTCCCACGAAGGCGATGTTCATGCCTGAGTAGGGGCAGGGAAACGCCATCAGATCCGTCTCGAAGAAGAGCTGGGAGGAGATCGTGAAAGTGTGGGGCTTGGGACAAAGGAAGCAGGGGACACTCAGACGAACCTTTTTATCTTTGGTATATACCACGGAAAGATCGCTCTCCCCGCAGGGACATTTCATACGGATCATATCGGCGGACAGAGAGAATACGCCGACGAGGCTGGTCACTGCCGAGCCGCAGTGAGGACAGCGGTAGGCAAGGGTGGTTTGTTTTTGATTCAGAATCATATTTACCCGATCCTATTCATAGAATATATGTATTATTATAACACCTGATATTATTTTATGTCAATCTTTTGAAAAGGGAATATCTTCCCCGTGCCAACAAATCAGCAAAATTGCCACGTTTCAAGCGGAAACGGGGTGTAATGAAGGAATTCGGCAGAAGATGACGGAAAGGAGAAGCCATGCGTTTGAGAATCGGTGAGGATCTGCGCACCGTAGAGGTGGACGTGGAAACGCTGGGTTCTTTTGCCCGGCAGAAGAGCGGCGCACCCACAGGATTCCGCCCCAGCTTCGGTGACGGCAGTGCCGGCGGCGATGCGGAGGACGTGGTGCGGGACGTGCCCGTGTCCATTGTGCGGCAGACGGACGGCTTTTCCTTTGTTTTTTACGGGAATATCGACGCGGTGACCTATGATGGCACCACACTGTGCTGTGAGACCCGCAAGCGGGTGCGGCGCAATCCTGCCCATATCCGTCCGGGGGATGACGCGGCGTTTCTTGCCCGGGTGATGATCAGCGCCTATATGCTGGCGGAGAGCATGGAGCGGGAAAGCATTGCTATCCGTATGGCTTTCGTGCGGGAATCCGACGGCGACGTGCAGTGCTGGGAGGGTATGTTTGCCCG
>JBGVJO010000096.1:0-6519 GCA_045129535.1 Eubacteriales bacterium | reverse complement strand
TAAAAAGGGTTTGCCAATGAAATATATACGTCCTGCACGCGCCCTGTCTGCGGCACTGGCGTCGCTCCTCCTTCTGACGCCCGCCGCCTCTTCCCTGCCGGGATATTCCCCCACCGTCACCGTGATGGTGGATACGGACGGAACCGACGCCGCCTCCCATCTCGCCTGTCTGAGTGGGGCGGAATTGCTGAATGAATACAGCCTGATCGATACGTTTTCCGCCACGGTGCGGGAGGATCAGCTTCCCTTGCTTACCTCCATCCCCGGGGTCTTGTCCGTCAGCCCGGAGGCGATTTTCAACGCACCGCAGACTATGGGAAATTCCCTCTATGGTCCCGCCGATATCGACGAGCGGGATCAGGTGCTCCGTGCGGAGGATTCCCATTTCGGTGAGGGATCGGTCATCGCTGTTTTGGATACGGGCTTTGACGTAACACACCCCTCCTTTGCGATGCCCAAGGGGATCACGCCCGTGATTGAAAAAGAGGATATTCCTGCCCTGACGGCGGATACCTACGTGATCTTCCGCCAAACGAGGGAGAAGATTGAGGAAACCTACGTCTCACGGAAGATTCCCTTTGCCTACGACTACGCCGATACGGACACGGACGTGTTCAGTGAGGAAACCCACGGCACCCACGTGGCGGCCACCGCCGCCGGATCGGGGGATTTGTACGGCGTTGCACCCGGTGCACAGCTTCTTCTGATGAAGGTGTTTGCCGACGATACGAAAACCTGCGACGAGCAGACTCTTTTGATGGCCATCGAGGACGCCGTCAAGCTGGGCGCCGACGTGATCAATCTCAGCCTGGGTACGTTGTCCATGTCCTCCACCTATATAGGTATGGGACGGCTGGCCGGTGCCATACGGGGCGCTCAAAGCAAGGGTGTTACCGTGATCTGCGCCGTCGGCAACGACGGATTCGCCGGCTCGGGCGGTGCGGTGTCTGATTTCTTCCGCGCCACCGATCCGGATTACGGCCTTCTCAGTGAGCCCGCCGTCATCGACGGCACCGTGGCTGTCGGCGCCGCCGTCAACCGCATTCTCTATGCGGGATACGTGGAAGTGGGCGGCCGCAAGATGGTCTACGATTTCTCAAACGAAATGAGCCTCGGACAGATCCCCACCTTCTCGGACGTGTTGGGCGGACTTACTTTGCCCCTCACTGTTGTGGGCGGCGTGGGACAGGAATCCGATTACGAAAAGCTGTCCGTCCGCGGACACATCGTTCTGATCCGCCGCGGCGAGATCTCCTTTGAGGAGAAGATCAAGATCGCCGCCAAGCGGGGCGCCCTCGGCGTCATCATCTACGATCCGAATAAGGGAGGGGAGGCCTTCCTCATGCAGGTAGGCGCCGATTCTCCCATTCCCGCCGTATCCGTGGGATACGCGGACGGCGAGTATCTGTCAAGGCAGAACGGCAAGCGCATCACCGTGTCGGAAAAAGAGGGTGCCTTCCCTGCCGCGGCCCGCGGCGTGGCGTCTTATTCCGCCTGGGGCCCGTCCTCCGATTTGACACTGAAGCCGGATATATCCGCTGTGGGATCCTACGTGATCTCCGCCGCCGTGGGCGGTGGATATACCGTGATGAGCGGTACCTCCATGGCCACCCCCCAGATCACCGGTATGGCGGCCGCCTTTATCGCCGAAAATCGGGAAATACTGAATGAAATGGACAAAAGCGAGCGCCCCGGATTTGTGAAGGCGGCGCTGATGTCCCGCGCCGAACCCCTGCTTTATAACGGAGATATTCCCTATTCTCCGAGAGGTCAGGGCGCAGGCGTGCTCCGCACCCTGCCGGGGGACGTGCTCCTTACCGGCGAGGACGGACGGGGATCTCTCGTCTTTGGTGATCATAACACGGGCGTGTTCCCTCTGGCCATCACTTTGCACAATCGGGGGACGGAAGAAAAAACGCTGACCCTGCGCTGTGAAACGATCACCGATCACGCAGTCGAGCAAAAGGGCGTGTGGTACGTGGACGGCACACCGGAGCGTGTGCCCGCCACCACCCGTGTGGAATTGAACGACCGTATCGTGATGGACGAGGATGGACGGATCCTATGCACCCTCGGTGCGGGGGAGAGTACCTCCGTATATTTGGAAGTCACCGTCGATCCCGCCTATATGGAAAGCCACGGTAACGTCTTCACAAACGGATTTTATCTGGAGGGCTACGTCATCGCGGAGGCGGACGGCGTGCACGAGGCATCCATTCCCTTCCTCTCCTTCGCGGGAGATTGGGCGAGTGCTCCCGCCGTGGACGGCGGCGATTGGGACGGCTACGAAAGCTATTACGGCCACCAGAATCTCCATCAGGAGATGGAGGGGCCCTCTGTGATCGCCGGCTTGACGGACGAGGGCGTGTTGTCCGAATTGTTTGTGTTCTCCCCCGACGGGGACGGCGCGGCGGATCGGATTTTCTGGACGGTCTATCCCCTCCGTCATATTGAGGAGTGCACCGTCACCGTATACGATCAAAACGGAGAGCAGGTCTATGAAAACGCCAGCTATACCCTGCCCAAGAGCTACGTGTCGGAGGAAAATCTTCTCCATACCGTGCTCCATTTGTGGGACGGCTCCGACGGCTTCAACGAGCAGTTCATCTGGCAGGACGGCCACTATACGATCGAGGTAAAACTGACCTCCTTCAGCGGCGGTACGCAGACGGTGACGATCCCCATACAGATCGATACTGAAAAGCCTGCGATCACCTCCGTCACGGAGGAGGAGGGAATCCTCCGCGCGGCCGCGGCCGATAACGGCTATCTGAGAGAGCTGCGTATCTATCTGCCTACGGGCAAGGACAGCTACTCTGTCAACGAGATTTTGAGACCCGACTACGATAAAGCCGTACATACCGCCGAAATCACGGCGGAAATTCCCGACGGGGCGGAATACGTCTACGTGCGGGCTGAGGATTACGCCGGCAACGTGACGGTAATCCGTCACTATCTGAAATAAGGAGGAAAAAAGCATATGAAAAACCGCAAATGGCTCAGCCTTGCTTTGGCCGCCGTGCTTCTTCTTTCCTCCGTCCCCGTCCTTTCCGCCGACGAAGGCGCGAGAGCGTGGATCTTCTACCGGGATCAGGAGGACACGGAGGGGGAAATCTCCTATAATTTGTCAGATTATACAGGAAAAGGCACCTCTATCGCCGTGATCGACGCGGGATTTGACGTGACTCATCCCGTCTTTGCCGCCGCACCCGCGGGGGCGTATCTGCATGAAAATATCATCACCCGCCTGATGGGTGAGGGTCGCTTTGTGTCCGAAAAAATCCCCTATGCCTGGGATTATGCGGACGGCGACGGCGACGTTTTGAATATTTCCGGCCACGGTACCTCCGTCGCCTCTCTGGCGGCGGGCACGTATATCGGTGCCGGGGATATCAAGCAGGAGGACGGAACGGTCCTCCACGAATCCTCCTTTTACGGATCCGCCCCCGACGCCCAGCTTCTTCTGATGAAGGCGGCGGAGGACGGCTCGGCAAAAATGGATGCGTCGGCTGTGGCCGCGGCCATTCTGGATGCGCTCCGCCTGGATGCGTCCGCCATTGTCGTGAACACCTACGGCCTTGAGGCCGATAAAGATCTGGCCGAAGCCATTGCCCGTGCCAATGAAATCGGCGTGCCCGTCTTCGCCGGGGCAGGGGATACCTCCCTCCGGGCGGAGGATTTGTCCGTTTTGTATACGGATCGAAGCACGCTCACCGCGGCAGCGGATCTGAGCGGACTGACCTTGATCGGCGCCGTGGGCGATCCCTACCGCTACGTGATCCAGTTTGATGTGTACGTGGGAGAAAACGAGCCCGTGCCGGTAGCCTACGTGGATTCCTGCTTTGACTATTTCGAAAAATATTTCGCGGAATTCTTCGCCGGACAAGAGATCCCCACCGTGTGGATCAGCGGCTTTGGCTATCCTGCGGAATACGAGGGCATTGACGTGGAGGGAAAGATGGCCGTGGTAAAACGGGGCGAGATTTCCTTTACGGATAAGGCGAAAAACGCCGCCGAAGCCGGTGCCGTGGGCTTGATCGTGGTGGATGCCGGCGACGGCGTTTCCCGCATGGCCCTGGAGGGCTCACCTATTCCCGCCGTGATGGTGGAAGCAGAGCCCGGCGAGATCTTTGCCGACGGCGGTGCCGTTCGCGTGGTGTTCCCCGAGGGAAAAACCACCGTGGCTTCCTTCTCCGCTTCCGGCCTCAGTGCGAATCTGAATAATACCGTGTCCTTTTTGTGCGACGGCGAGGGTTTGACTGCCGCCGTCCACGCGGCCCTCAGCGGCGGAAGGGAATACGCCGAAGTAAACGGCACCGATTACGCCGCCGCCAAAGCGGCAGGCTACGCAGCCTGCGTGGCCCAGTATTGCCATACAGCCGATTTGACGGCAGAGGACGTTCTGCCCCTTCTTTCCGCTGCCGCCACCCCCCTTACCGATGAGGAGGGAGACCGTCTCTCCCCCCGCCTGGCCGGCGCGGGATACGTGCACGGGGAATGTGTGATTCCTCAGACGTATATCGTCAGCGAATCCGGCCGTCCCGTGTCCGCCGTGGGCAATCCCGCCTACGGTACCGCCTATGCGGAACTACTGATCCGTCATACGGGGGAGAACAGAGCTAAATATACCGTCCGCGGCATCGTTTTCGGGGACGGATGGGTAGAGAAGGAGGGCGCCTGTCGCCTGACGGGGGATGCAGATCCCCTGGCGGAGGCCCTGCTTTCCCTGGGCGACTCCTACAAGAATCTGAACGTATTCGCCGAGGATGCCGTTACCACCTCCGTTGCACTGACGGGAGAGGAGCGGATTTCCGTCCGCATCCAGCTGCCAAAGGAAGCACAGGCGGCATACGAGTCCGTCTTCGGGTGTGGCTATTATATGGATGCCTTCGTGATCCTGACGGACAGAGAAGGGAAGGAGATCACCCATCCCATCACTGCCTTTGTGGGGGATTGGGGTGCCTCTCCTCTGATAGACTACACCGTCTACGACGACGCTCCCGCTTTGCGGCAGAATACGTCCCTCTCCGTCCTTTCCGTGAAGGGGGAGATGGATCTTCCCATCGGTGTGGACGATCCCACCCGCTTCCCCGGGCAGATCTACGATACCGCTTACAATATCCTCCCCGCTAACGGCAGCACGCTGGTGTTGTCCCTGTCCGCCCTCCGCGAGATCGATCGGATGTACCTTACCGTTACCGACTCAGAGGGCAGGGTGATCCTTACGCGGGAGATGGACGGGGTGAGCCCCTCCGGTGAGGACAATCATAAAATCCCCCTGTGGGACTTCATTGCCGAGGATAACGAGGAATACGTATTCCCCGACGGGGAATATATGGTGACGGTCCGGGCAAAAACCTCCTTTGGCGACTTGGGCGACGGGGAAAGCGTGATGAATTTCCCCGTGGTACTGGACAGCCGCCGCCCGAATGTGGTATCCTATACCGTATCCAAGGATAAAAACGGCACGCCCTATCTGTCCGTTGTGGCCGAGGACGATACCCGCCTGGCCACCGTCTACGCCTACGACGGCGCCTATTCCTATATTCCCGCCGAGGGAATGTGGGGATTCACCTCCGTGGACGCCACCACGGCGAAAATGGACATCAGCGGATACGATTATCTGGATCCGCTTTACATCCACGTCAGCGATTACGCAGGCAATTACACCGTCTGTCGCCTGACTCCCGATTTCATCCGTGCCGCCCTGGGCGGGGAGGAGTGATTTCATGGGATGTACCCAGTGTCCCCGCCGCTGCGGGGCGGATCGCGAAAAAGGGGAGAGGGGCTATTGCGGAGCCGGGAGCGGCATCCGCGTGGCCAAGGTGATGCTCCACCCGTGGGAGGAGCCCTGCCTGATAGACGGCCCCGGTGCCGGCGCCATCTTCTTTGGCGGATGCCCCTTGCATTGCGTCTATTGTCAGAATAAAGCCATCTCCCACGGGGACGTGGGAGAAACGTGGGACAGATCCCGCCTTGAGGAGGAGATTCTTCACCTGGCGGAGAGGGGTGCCTCCTGCATTGATCTGGTATCCCCCACCCAGTACGCGGAGGATATCCTGTGTGCCCTTCGGGCGGTAAAGAATCGATTGAACATCCCCGTGGTGTGGAACACCGGCGGATACGAAAATGCCGATACCATCCGTGCCTGCCGAGGCCTTGTGGACGTGTTTCTCACCGATTTCAAATACGGTACGGCGGAAACCGCCGAAAAATACAGCGCCGCCCCCGATTACGTCACGGCGGCAACGGATGCCCTCACCGCCATGGTGGAGGTGGCAGGAAAACCCCGCTGGCAGGGCGATCGCCTGACGGGCGGCGTGATCCTCCGCCATTTGGTATTGCCCGGCGGCCGTCGGGACAGCGAAGCTGCCCTTACGACGGTGGCCCGCACCATCGATCCCGATGTCGTGATTCTTTCTCTGATGCGGCAGTACACCCCCGATTTTGCTCCTGTGGAGTTTCCCACCCTGCGCCGCCGCGTGACCACTTTTGAGTACGAATACGTCCGCGACGCGG
>JBGVJO010000095.1:0-7833 GCA_045129535.1 Eubacteriales bacterium | reverse complement strand
AAAAATCCCGTAGCGGACGCGGCGTGCCGCCTCCTCGATTCCTACGGACCATTCTTTGGCCAGAGCAGGCACGTCGGCACGGCGGATCACGAGAGGGATGCCCCGTCCCTCGCAAAAATCCCGGCAAAGCGCCGCATCCCGATCGGCCTCCGCCCCGCGGATGCCGTGATGGACGTGGACAGCCGTAACGGGAATATGCACCCGGGCCCCATACTCCTGCATCAAAGTGAGAAGGGCGGCCGAATCGGCACCGCCGGAATAGGCCACGTACACCGACGTCATCGGTGTGCCCCCGGCCATGGCAAGCAAATCCTTCATAGAGCGGAAAAACGCTTCCCGCACGCTGCCGGTTTTGCCCATATTCTCACCTCTCCTTGACGTATTTTTTCACAAGCTCGTAGGCAATATTTCCCAAAAGGATCATCGCCCCGCACAGAATCACCGCTTCCGTCATCCCGACGATCGCCGCTTCCGTGCGGAGAACGTCCAGCGGGGATGCGTTCATCGCCACGGCATACAATAGCACGTGCAGGCTGAGACACAAAGTAAGTGTCCAGCACAGACGGCTCAGCCGCGCAAACAGTTTATCGAATTTCTTATGTGACAGTTTCATTTTCCCATCCTATGTTATGGTATGTACATATAGGATACCACACAAATGCCCCGTCCGACAAGCGGGAATCAGCGGACACAGAAACAATCGGTACAAAGCGTGGAAAGAAATGTAAAACCGCACAAACAAAAGCAAAAACGGCAGATGCGGTCTTGCACCTGCCGTTTCGGATAGCAAATCAAACTTCCTCAGTATCCTCGTCGTCGCCGCAAACGTCCTTGCCGCAAGCGGGGCAGATCAGATCGGAGGGATCCATGGATTCGTCAAAATAGATTTTCTCGCCGCAGGCGGGACACATCACACAGCGAAAGCCGTCCTCGTCCTCGTCCTCATCCTCGTCTTCGTCGTCATAGTCGTCAAAGTCTTCCATGTCGCAAGCATCGGGGTGAGAGCAGTGAGCACAGTCGAAATCGCACTCCAGATCGTCGTCCTCGTCCTCATCATCATCGTAAACAAGGTCTTCCACAAAGCCCAGATCCTCGTCCAGTTCGTCCAGGAAGTCGCTGACAGTCTCCAGCTCTTCTTCCAACTCGGACACCTTGGCGCTCAAGTCAGCCACCAGGTCCAGAAGGGCGTTGATCACTTTGGTTTCCGGTTTTGCGGCGTCGAGAGCCAGGCCCTCGGCCAGTCCTTTGATGTATGCGCTCTTTTCGGTGATATTCATATTCTGACTGTCCTTTCCGGTTATTTTCAGATTATGCTCTTTCGATGTATTCGCCGGTTCTGGTGTCGATGCGGATCTTCTCGCCCTCGTTGATGAACAGAGGAACGCGGATCACAGCACCGGTCTCCAGGGTTGCGTTCTTGGACGCGCCGGTTGCGGTATCGCCGCGAACACCGGGCTCGCACTCTGCGATCTCCAGCTCAACGAACATGGGAGGCTCAACGGAGAATACCTTCTCCTTGTAGGAGCTTACGCGGCACATCATCTCTTCCTTCACGAACTTGAAGGCGTCGGACAGAAGGCTCTTGTCCAGAGGAATCTGCTCGTAGGTCTCCATATCCATGAAGTAGTACAGAGTCTCGTCGTTGTACAGATACTGCATCTCCTTACGGTCGATGCGGGCATCCTGGAACTTATCGGTGGGGTTGAAGGTCTTCTCGATTACGGCACCGGTGATTACGTTGCGGAGCTTGGTGCGAACGAATGCCGCGCCCTTACCCGGCTTAACGTGCTGGAACTCGATAACGGACATAACCTGACCGTCCATGTCAAACGTAATACCGTTTTTGAAATCGCCTGCTACTACCATAGTTATTATTGTCCCGCGGGAATCCCGTCGGGCCAATCTCCTTTCGATTTTGAAAATATCTTACTGGTTAATTATACTTATTGTATCCTATTATTCCCTATTTTTCAAGTAGGAAATGAGGATTTTTTCCGCTCCGGGCGGATTTTTTTCAAATTATCAGCAAATCTCGATCATTTCCTTGGGGGATTTGGTCAAATTGCGGTTGCCATTCGGCTCCACAACCACCATATCCTCGATGCGGCAGCCGTATTTGCCCTCGATATAGATACCGGGCTCGACAGTTACCAGCTCCATCCGCTTCAAGGTGCGATCTCCCGCACCCCAGGACAGACCGGGCGTCTCGTGGATCTTCAGACCAACGCCGTGACCCAGGCTGTGACCGAAGCATCCCTCGTAGCCTGCGCCGTCGATGATATCGCGGGCGATCTTATCCATAGCGGCGTTGCTCTCACCCTCACGGATAGCGGCCAACGCAGCCAGCTGCGCCTCCAGAACGGTGTCGTACAGACGCTTCATTTCCGCGTCCGCCTTGCCGATCACGATGGTACGGGTCATATCGGAATGATAGCCCTCGCACATAGCGCCGAAGTCCATGGTCAAAAATCCCTTTTCCAGCGTCACGTTGCGGGGTACGCCGTGGGGGCTGGAGGAATTGGAACCGGATACGGCGATGGTATCGAAGCTGGGCTTACGGGAGCCGCGCTTCTTCATCTGGTATTCCAGCTCGTCCGCCACTTCCGTTTCGGTCATATCGGGGCGGATATTCTTCAGAAGTGCGTCAAAGGCCTCCTCGGCGATCCGCTGTGCGCGGACGATCTTTTCGATCTCGTCCTCCGTCTTGACGGCACGGATCTCCTCCAGCGCCATACCCAAAGGAATGAATTCACACTGGGGCAAGTCTGCTCTCAAGAGTTCAAAGGAGCGGCAGCTGAGGGAAATATCCTCATAGCCGATACGGCGAATGCCCTCTTCCTCGATGAGAGGAAGCAAATACACCTTTCGTCCGCCCTGAGGCATGATGACGGTGCAATCGGGATCGGCCTCCCGCTTGGCGGCCTCGATATAGCGGAAATCCGCAAAGTCGAAGGCACGGTTCATAGTAATCAGCATCCAGCCGTCGGGATTGTCAAAGCCGGAAAGGTACAGATGATTCTCGGGGCTGGTGATCCACACGGCATCCAGGCCCAACTTGGCCATCTCCTCACGGAGTCTCTTAATATGCATACCCATACTGTTGTCTTCCTTTCGAATAGGATCTTGTCCCGTCACGAAGCCATATGGCGACGGCGGTACAGATTGAGATAGGGACGCTCCAACCACCGCTTAAAGCGGAAGAAGAAGGTCTTTTTATCCTTGATCGGGGGTACGATAAACACCGTCAGCCCGCACCATTTTCCTGCCAGCGCATCCGTCAGGAGCTGATCGCCCAGAACGGCGGTATTGGTCACGTCGGTGCCCATGGCCTTCATAGCCCGATGCAGAAATGCCGTCAGGGGCTTGCGGCTGTTCGGATAGGCAGGATACCCGAAATTCTGATTGAACCGGGCGACCCGCGCCTCATCATTATTGGACACAAAGGCGATCCGTATACCTGCCTCGCGCAGGGAGGTGCACCAGCGGACCACGTTTTCCGGCGGATCCGGCTGCTCGTAAGTGGCCAGGGTGTTATCGATGTCGCAGATCAGACCGCGGATACCCATCTGCTTCAGGTATTGCGGCGTGATCGTATAAAAATGTTCCACGTACAGATCGGGAACGAGAAAACGTTCAAAAATCACGAAATGTTCTCCGCTTCAAAAAGGATTATGTGCTTCCTCAGGCGTTTTCGTCCTCGGTGGCAGTGATAGCGATGTGCAGCTCATCCAACTGCTTCTGCAGTACCTCGGAGGGTGCGCTCATCATCACGTCCTGTGCGTTCTTGTTCATGGGGAACGGAATGATCTCGCGGATGGAGTCCTCACCGGCCAGAAGCATAACCATGCGGTCTACACCGGGAGCAATACCTGCATGGGGCGGTGCGCCATAGGTAAATGCGTTGTACATAGCCGGGAACTTGGCCTTCACGTCTTCCTCACCCAGACGAACCAGCTGGAACGCCTTGATCATGATCTCGGGATCGTGGTTACGAACCGCACCGGAGGAAAGCTCAATGCCGTTGCAGACCAGATCGTACTGCTGTGCGGTGATGGTGAGAGGATCGATCTCGCCGGCGATAGCCTTTTCCAGGGTTTCCATTCCGCCGCCGGGCATAGAGAAGGGATTGTGGCAGAACTCGAGTTCACCGGATTCGTCGCCGATCTCATACATGGGGAAGTCCACGATCCAGCAGAATTCGTAGCGCTCTTTATCCATATGACCGGGCACGGTGTTGCCCAGCTTGTTGCGGAGCACGCCGGCAGTCTTCTGGGCGACTCCCTTGGGGCCGGCCGTTACACCGACGAAGCATCCGGGCGTCAGACCGAGCGCCTCGGTGATCTCCGCCTGCTTGGGAGAAACGAACTTGGCGATACCGCCGGAGAAGGTGCCGTCTGCCTCTACCTTGAACCAGTAAGCCTTCTGGCCGGACTGTACCTCTACCTCAGCCATCAGCTTATCTACCTGCTTACGGGGCAGAGCGCAATCCTTTACAACGATAGCCTTTACGGTGTTGCCCTCGGCAAAGGGAGCGAACTCACTGCCGGCCACAAAGGCGGTCATATCCTGGCACACCAGATCGATTCGCAAATCGGGCTTATCGGAACCGTAGATCTCCATTGCCTCCAGGAACGGGATACGGCGGAAGGGTGCGGAGGAGGCGATATTGTACTTACCGTATTTTGCAAAGATGGGCGGGAGCACGTCCTCCAGAACGGAGAACACGTCCTCCTGGGTGGCGAAGGCCATTTCCATATCCAGCTGATAGAATTCGCCGGGGGAACGGTCGCCGCGGGCATCCTCATCGCGGAAGCAGGGGGCGATCTGGAAATAGCGGTCGAAGCCGGAGGTCATCAGCAGCTGCTTGAACTGCTGGGGAGCCTGGGGCAGCGCGTAGAACTTACCGGGATGCTTACGGGAAGGAACCAGGTAGTCGCGGGCGCCCTCGGGGCTGGATGCGGTCAGAATGGGAGTGGTGATCTCCAAAAAGTTATGAGCGGTCATTGCCTGACGGAGAGCGGCCACCACGTTGCAGCGAAGAACGATGTTGTTCTTCACCTCGGGATTACGCAGATCCAGATAGCGGTGCTTCAGACGCTGCATCTCGTCCGCCTCGCGGCTGCGGTTGATCTCGAAGGGCAGGCTGTTGTGACGGCAGCGGCCCAGAATCTCGATCGTCTCGGGAACCACTTCGATCTCACCGGTGGGGAGATTGGGGTTCTTGGAGGAACGCTCTCTGACCGTACCGGTTACGGAAATGGTGGACTCCTTATTCAGATCGGAAATGATCGCCATCATCTCTTCGGACTCCACAACGATCTGTGTGGTGCCGTAGAAATCGCGCAGAACGACAAACGCCAGGTTTGCGGAAACCGCACGAACATTCTCCATGAATCCCACCAGTTTTACCTGCTTGCCGGCGTCTGTAAGACGCAACTCTCCGCAGGTGTGGGTGCGCATTTGTACCATAATGCTTTCTCCTTGTAGTTTGTATTTAGTCTTCGTATTTGAATCTTACTTTTCCAGAATCACGTGTCCTGCATTCCGACGGGCGATGCCGTCTCTTATGCGGGAAAGGGTTGCTTCATAGGGCAGATTGGTCTGCTCGCCGCTTTCCATATCCTTGCAGGCCACGATACCGTCGCGGATCTCGTCTTCGCCCAGGAATACCACGTAGGGGATGCCCAATTTATCGGCGTAATTCATCTTGGCCTTGAACTTCTTCTGCTCGGTATACAGCTGGGTGCGAACACCGGCCGAGCGAAGCTGTGTGGCCAGTGCCACGGCGGCGGACAGATCCTCCGTCATGGGGATAACCAGCACGTCCGCCGGAGCGGTAGGCAGTGCATCGTTCAGCATTCCCTGCTCACCCAGGACGTAGAACAAACGGGTGAGACCGATGGAGATGCCCACGCCGGGCAGCTGCTTGTCGGTGTAGTATTCCGCCAGATTATCGTACCGTCCGCCGGAGCAAACGGAGCCAATCTCGGGATGATCGATCAGGGTGGTTTCGTACACGGTGCCCGTGTAGTAATCCAGGCCGCGGGCAATGGTCAGATCCACCGCGAAATTCTCCTCCGGCACGCCGAAGGCCGCCAGATAGCGAACCACGGTTTTCAGCTCATCCAGGCCCAGATCGAACAGCTCATTCCGGCCGGCGTAGCCTTCCAGTGCGGTCAGCACCTCGGCATTGGTGCCGCGGATGGCGATGAAGGTGAGAATCTCGTTTGCCTGCGCCTCTGTGAGTCCGATCTCGTCGATCAGGAGGGCGCGCACCTTGTCGGCGCCGATCTTATCCAGCTTATCCACGGTGCGCATGATGTCACCGGATTTCTCGCTGAGATCGTTCATCGCATAGAATCCGTTCAGAATCTTGCGGTTGTTTACGCGGATTTTGAAGCGGCTGAGGCCCAGGGAGGTGAACGTCTGATAGATGATGGCAGGGATCTCCGCCTCGTTGGTCACGTCCAGCTTGCCGTCGCCGATAATGTCGATATCCGCCTGATAGAACTCACGGAAGCGGCCGCGCTGTGCCCGCTCACCGCGGTAGACCTTGCCGATCTGATACCGACGGAAGGGGAATGCCAATTCACCGTAGTGGAGTGCCACGTACTTGGCCAGGGGCACCGTCAGATCAAAGCGCAAGCTCAGATCTGCGTCTCCCTTCTGGAAACGGTACACCTGCTTTTCCGTTTCGCCGCCGCCCTTGGCCAACAGCACGTCCGTAGATTCGATCACGGGCGTATCCAAAGGAGTAAAGCCGTAGCGGGCGTAAGTGGAACGGAGAACTTCCATAATCCGCTCCATCTGCTGCTGGGGACGGGGGAGCAGTTCCATAAATCCGGACAGCGTACGGGGGCTGATCCGGGACGTCTTCTTATTTTCTTCCATGATATGCTCCTTACCGCCGTTTTCGAAAAAACGGCAGATTGATTTCATTTTACATCATATGAGTATACCAAAAAATCCCCGTAAAATCAAGGGGAAAGCGAAACTTTTCCCCCGATCTGCCCCCATTTGGGCAAAAAAACAGGGACGATTGGTACGATCGTCCCTGTCGGGGGATATATTCGAATTATTTGGACACCAGTTCCAGGGTATCCTTGGCGATCATGAGCTCCTCGTTGGTGGGGATCATCAGGATCTTTACCTTGGAGTCGGGAGTAGTCAGAACGAACTCCTCGCTGGTACGCATTGCCTTCTTGTTGGTCTCCTCGTCCAGCTCCACGCCCAAAAACGCCAGCTTCTCTGCTACGCGTGCACGGTAGTGAGGATTGTTCTCGCCGATACCGCCGGTGAATACAACGGCATCCACGCCGCCCATAGCTGCCGCATAGCCGCCGATGTACTTGGTCAGCTGATGGCAGATCATGCTCTCGATGAGCTGATAGCGCTCGTTGCCGGCCTTAGCACCCTGCTCGATGTCGCGGTTGTCGCTGGTAACCTGAGAAACGCCCAGAATACCGGACTTCTTGTTCATGATGGTATCGATCTCATCGGGAGTGAGATTCTCCTTCTTCATGAGCAGAGGAATGATAGCGGGATCGATGGAACCGCAGCGGGTACCCATCATGATGCCCTCCAGGGGGGTCAGACCCATGGTGGTATCGAAGCACTTGCCGTCCTTAACGGCAGCGATGGAAGAACCGTTGCCCAGATGGCAGGTAACGATCTTCAGATCCTTACGGCCAAGCATCTCAGCAGCACGCAGGGATACGTAACGGTGGGAGGTACCGTGGAAGCCGTAGCGGCGGATGCGCTACTTCTCATAGTACTCATAAGGCAGCGCATACATATATGCGTAGTCGGGCATGGTCTGGTGGAAGCCGGTGT
>JBGVJO010000094.1:0-2013 GCA_045129535.1 Eubacteriales bacterium | reverse complement strand
TTACGGCCAAGCATCTCTGCAGCACGCAGGGATACATAACGGTGGGAGGTGCCGTGGAAGCCGTAGCGGCGAATGCGGTACTTCTCATAGTACTCGTAAGGCAGTGCATACATATAGGCGTAGTCGGGCATCGTCTGGTGGAAGCCGGTGTCGAACACAGCTACCTGGGGTACGCCGGGCATCATAGCCTCGCACGCGCGAATACCGGTCAGGTTGTGAGGATTGTGCAGAGGTCCGAGCTCGCAGCACTCTTCGATGGCTGCAATAACGTCTTCGTTTACGATAACGGAGCCGGAGAACTTCTCACCGCCGTGGAGAACGCGATGTCCTACTGCGGAGATCTCAGACAGGGATTCGATCACACCGTGCTCGGGAGATACGAGAGCGTCCAGAACCAGCTTAACCGCCTCTTTGTGGTTAGCCATCTGGATGTCTACCTTGTAATCATCACGGCCGTCTGCCTTGAGTTTGAAATTACCGCCTGCAATACCGATACGGTCGCACATACCCTTGGCGATCACTTTTTCGGTAGCCATATCGATCAGCTGATACTTGATCGAGGAGCTGCCGGCATTGATAACGAGAATCTTCATACCGAAAACCATCCTTTTTTATGTAAATAAATTCAGATCGGATCATTTGTGCCAAGCACACCAATACCTAATTATTATAGCACAGTTTTTCGAGATATGTCAATATATTTACCAAAATAGGAGGGATTGGGAAAGCCCCGCATTTTCTCTTGCAAATCCCGACAAAATATGCTATGATACAATATAGATACAATTCCTACACAAGGAGCGAGACAATGAACAACGAGCCCAACTTTGTGAATCCCACGCCCGAAGCCCCCAAGGAAACGCCCGTGGCAAAGGTGTGCCCTGTCTGCCGAAAGGAAGTCCCCGCCGACGCAATCTTCTGCGGTGAATGCGGATACAATTTCAACACCGGCGCCTCTCCTTCCACACCCCCTCCGCAGCCCCCGGCTGTAGTCGAGGACACTTCCCCTCTGAAGATGTCGGACTATCTCCTTATGTTCTTTGTAGCCTGCATTCCTCTGGTCAATTTGATTCTTCTCCTGATCTGGTCCTTCTCCTCCGGTGTGAACGTGAACCGCCGGAATTACAGCCGTGCCTACCTGATCATAACGGCGATTATGTGGGTGATCTACTTTGTGTTCCTGGTCGCTTTTATCGGTCTGATCGGCGCAATCGGCGCAATCACCGCAGAAGAGATATACATGGGCATGATCGCACCCTTTATTTTCCACTGATATGTATAACCTCCGTTTTTTCGGGGAACGATGTTCTATCCGAGAAACGGAGGTTGTTTTTTATGAAATGCATCGCCGCTTTGTGCGCCGCCTTTTTATGTGCCCATACGCTCCTCACCTGTCTGCCCGTACACGGAGAGGAGGAAATCTATAACAGCACCATCCGTCTGCACGTGCTGGCCAACTCGGACTCCGAGGAGGACCAGGCGAAAAAGCTGCTGGTGCGGGATGCGGTGCTTACCTACCTCGAGGAAAGTCTCGTCCAAAGCGATACCTACGAAGGCGCATTGTCTGCCGTCAGCGATCACCTGGCGGGCATCCGGGACTGCGCCCGGGATACGTTGGGGGGCCAATATGCCGTGCAGGTAGAATTGGGACGGGAAAAATACCCGGTGAGACAGTATGAGAATTACACCCTCCCCGCCGGGGAGTACACCTCCCTCCGCATTCTCATCGGGGAGGGAGAGGGGAAAAACTGGTGGTGCGTGCTGTTCCCCCGTCTGTGCACCTCCCGTGCCACCGAGGAAGAGGTGTACGAGGATTTCATCGCCGCGGGATTTTCGCCCGAGCAGTACCGTCTGATCAAAAACGAGAGCGGTCCCAAATACAGAATCCGCTTCCGCATTCTGGAGATCCTCTCCGAATGGACGGGGATCGAATACTGAAAACAGCCGCACCCACCGGTGCGGCTGTTGCTTTATTATTTTTCGGGCAATACCTTGTCCACAGCGGAGACGATA
>JBGVJO010000093.1:0-3995 GCA_045129535.1 Eubacteriales bacterium | reverse complement strand
ATTCTGCCGAGCGATTTTCTTGCTTTATACATATATTCTCCGTAGCGATCAAATCTATATACAAATAGTATACCAAAATAATTATAGTATTCTTTGCATCATAAGTCAAACCATTTATTGTGAACAATAGGAAACAGAGTGGAAAATATTGTGCGTTGCTTCTTTTTAGGGGGTGTGATACAATGTACACAGCATTGTGAGTTTCAGGAATCCCGCCATGTCAGTGGCGCAGACGGAAAATAAATATCATATAAGAAAGGATGATACTATGAAAAGTGTGCGAAACGCGTGCAAGAAATATGTGAAGATCGCCGTGCTTGCGGAGATCGTGGCGTGTCTGCTTACCGCCTCCTCCGTAAGTGTGGTCGCTCAGGAGATACCGACAAATCCGGACAGCCCGGCAACGGAATACGTGCAAACCTATCTGGACGGCAAGGAATATACGGGCCGTGCCGTCTTGTATGAGGATACCACCTACGTGGATCTGGCGCAGTTTGCCGAGGGGATCTTACCCGTCCGTATGACGTGGGAGGAAGCGTCCGGGACAGCGACACTTACCGGTGACGGAGTGAGTGTCACACTTCAGAACGGTATGGATTACCTGTGCGCCAACGGGCGGTATTTGTGGTGTCCCGCCGGCGTGTTTGCCGGGGAAGGATACGCCTACGTGCCGCTGCGTGTGGCGGCGAAGATTTTTGGTGCGGAGGTGTCCTGGAATGAGGAGGAATTCGCGGCTTACGTCGTATCCGGCGGCGGTGTGATTGCCTCGGGCGACGTATTCTATGACGAGGGAGAATTGTACTGGCTGTCCCGCATTATCTATTCCGAGGCGGGGATCGAACCCTTCACGGGACAGATCGCCGTGGGCAACGTGGTCTTGAACCGGGTGCGTTCTGCCCAGTTTCCCGATACCATCTACGAGGTGATCTTTGACCGTGCCTACGGCGTTCAGTTTACGCCGACCGCCAACGGAACGATCTATTGCGTGCCGGATGAGGAGGCAATCATTGCCGCCAAGCTGTGTCTGGAGGGATATACGCTCTCTGACGGTATTCTGTATTTTTTGAATCCGGCTCTGTCCAGTAATTTCTGGGTGCCCAACAACCGGGATTACGTGATGACCATTGCCGGGCACGACTTTTACTCATAAATAAAAGGGCTGTTTGCCAAATGGCAAACAGCCCTGTATTTTTGCGTTAATCCTCGATCATTGCGCTGACAAAGATGTAGTCTACGGTACCCTTATAGCATACCAATGTGCTGTCGGAGTTATAACGGCCGAACATATTGGAGATGTAGAAGGTAAAGTCCTTGCTCCACTTGGCGGTGCCTACCTTTTCCAACTCGCCTGTATCCTCGTTCTTGTAGTACAGCGTCATCTTCTTGCTCTCCGCCTCGTATTCCACGCGCCAGGTGCTCATTTCGGTCACCTTGCTCTTGTAGCTGCGGAAGGGAATCTGGGCTACGGTGCCGCTGTTGTCTACCATACGGAAGGAATTGCTGAAGGAGGGAACGTTGTAGGCCAGATAGATGAAGTTGTTGTTGCTGTATTCCGCGCCGAACAGACAGGAGTTATCCTCTGCCTTGCCGCGCCATTCGATGTGCCAATCCTGAGACTCCGTGAGAACGAAGCCCTGGGAGAGGGTGAAGTCGGTATTGCTGTCCTTGAGTACGATGCAGCCGTCCTCAAAGGAATAGGAATCCTTGGAGGAACGATCGGACAGTGTCAGATTGCTGTACTCGTTGGACTCGATCAGATTATCGAAATCCCAACGGTAGGAAACGCTCTTGCCCTTGATTACGTCCTCGTCTTCCACCTCACCGAGAACGGCGTTCAGGGTGAATGTCAGACCGGTCTCGCTCTGAATGCGGATCTTGGCGGTGTCGCCCAGAACGGCGGTATCCTTGAAGGTGATCTTACCGTACACATCCACGGAGCACTTGTCGGCGTTTTCGATTACTTCGTAGGACAGATTGGCGTTCTTGGCGTACAGAGGAAGCACGATGGCGGCCAGCTGATAGCCTCTCACCACGTCCACCGTGATGGTGTCGCCGTCGGAGAGACGGGTGCGTCCGTCGCTGGACAGTACGTCGATCTTCTCGGGCGTGCGATCTGCTGCGGCACTGATGGTGAGGAAGGAGGTCTGTGCCAGCTCCTTACCGGCCTGATTGTAGCCGATCTGAGAATAGTGAAGATTCTCCGGTCCCATGTAGCCGAAGCCGGGGGCATCCTTGTCGGGAGCGGTGGAGGTGCGGGCGATCTCACCGATACGGGAACCGATGATAATTGTGGAATCGGTGGTGTTGTGAATGGTGTACTGGGCTACGCGGGGAGCCACCAGATCGGTGAGATACTGGGTCTTCAAACTCTCACGGCTGGCAACCTGTGCGATGGCACGAACCAGCAGGATGGTGCCGAATTCCACGTTCATATCGTTCACGAAATTCTCGTGGTTCTTCATAAAGCGGGCGTAGTAGTCATCGGCGGTCATAATGTACTTGCCGGACTGGTCCCAGCTTCCGTTGTTCCAGGTCCACATCTGTGCGGTCTCACCCTGGCACCAGAAGTAAGCGGTGCGGATAACTTCAAAGGTGGAATCCTCGGCAGAGTATGTCGTGATGAGCTTGTTGTAGGCGTTGACGGTATTCTTGTACAGATCGCCGTCCGCTTCCCAACGCTCAATGGCCGATCCGCCTACGGCGGTCTGGACCATCACGGACTTTTCACCAGTCAGCGCGTACCATTCCTGGCCCAGTGCACCGGCATAGCCGGCGCGGCCGCGCTTCATATCGTAGGGTCTGCCCATACCCTCGGCGCAGTATACGGTGCCGACAGCGGGGCGGGCGGTTGCCTTTTGACCCTGATCGGTGGGAAGACCGGAGTCATAGGTGCCGGCAGAGTTGGACTGGCCGACGATCAAAAAGATATTCAAAGGAGCGCGAACGGTTTTATCGATCGTAAGGGTATCCTTGATCTCCTCGCCCACTTTGGCGGTGATGGTGATGGGATCGTTGCTCAAGGCTTTTACCTGCACGAGGCCTTCGTCGTTTACCGTAACAGCATCAGCATTGGAGGAGGCAAAGGTGAAGACTTCGCCGTCCTGCAAGGTGTAAGCAGGCGTGAAGGTGTAACGATCGTCATACTGGAGATGGAAGCCCAGGGAGGCGTCCTTCTTAAAGTTGATCACGTAGGAGGAACTCTTGCCACCCAATTCCACGTCCACACGGGCAAAGGCTTCCGTGATTCCATCGGGGAACATAGGCTGGTAGACCGTTACCTTGGCATTCGCATCAGCGGCTGTGGCCGCAATGCGGGGAACGCGGGGGCGTCCGGCAGGCAGCGTTACACTGTATGCGGCATAACCGGGATCAAACGACAGATCGGTACCGTCATCCAGCGTCAGCGTTGCCAGCTTGGGCTGGTCTGCGCTCAGTTCATTGGGATCCTTCGGCGGAGCGGGCGTGTCCGGCGTGTTTGTGGCCGGATCGGTGTCGCTTGCCGGCGGCGTGTTGGGGGTGTCGGTGGTGCATCCTGCGAATGCAGCGGCGCTGCTGAGGAGCATGGCGCCAACGAGGAGCAGGGAAAGCCATCTGCGGTGTTTCATTTAGTACCTCCAATGATGTAGTGGAATATTACTAAGAATATTTTAACAGAGTGCGGGGTAGAAGTCAATGAAAAATGCCCCATCTCCCTGTGAAAACAGAAAATTTGCACAAGAAGAAAGGGGCAAAAATTATTACTGAATCAGCATGGCGTCGCCGAAGGAGAAGAAGCGGTATTCCATTTTCACCGCCGTGCGGTAAGCGGAAAGCATCCGTTCTCGCCCGCCCAGTGCGGATACCAGCATAAGGAGGGTGCTCTTGGGCAGATGGAAGTTGGTGAGCAGTGCGTCCACCATTTTGAAGCGGTAGCCGGGGTAGATGAAGATGCCCGTGTCGGCGGAGATGGGGTGAAGAATGCCGTTTTCATCGGCGGCGCTTTCCAGTACCCGGCA
>JBGVJO010000092.1:0-4956 GCA_045129535.1 Eubacteriales bacterium | reverse complement strand
CAAGCACAACGGATCAGCGCGCCCGTCTTCATCTGCTGCAGACGGACCAACTCCTCAAAGGTGGCACAATCCTCGGCCAGATCGTAATACTGGCCGCCGGCCATACCGAGAGCGCCGGCACCGTGTGCCAGCTCCCGCACAGCCAAACGAACCGTTTCGGGGGAAACGGAGGGGTTGTAGGAAGCTACCTCGAAGGCCTGGGTCAGCAGCGTATCGCCCGCGAGGAGCGCATTTGCCTCACCGTACGCCTTATGGCAGGACGGTTTACCGCGGCGAAGATCGCTGTTATCCATACAGGGCATATCGTCGTGGATCAGGGAATAAGCGTGAACCATCTCCATTGCACAGGCAAACGGCAAAGAAGCCGCGTCCGTACCGCCGAACATACGGCAGAAATGGATGGTCAGAAAACCGCGGATACGCTTACCGCCACCCATGGTCGCATAACGCATGGCCTCGGCCAGCACGGTGTCACCGGAATACACGGGGGAAAGCCAGGAATCCAGGGCAAACTCCGTCATTTGCGCGGCAGCATACAATTCATCGTTAATGGACAGCATCCGTAACGCCTCCCGTCATATCGTTTTCGATCGCTTCCCCATTCTCGGTGAAGCTGAGGATTTTCACCCGCTGTTCCGCATTATCCAGGCGGGTATTGCAAAGGCGGACCAAGGCCACGCCCTCCTCATACAAGGACAGCGACACGTCCAAAGGAGCGTTTCCGCTCTCCAGAAGTCGCACGATCTCCTCCAGGCGGGACATAGCCGCCTCAAAGGTCATATTCTCATCCAGTTTCACGTTTCATTCCTCCGTACTTCCCGAATCTGCGCATCGGCTTCGCCGTCCGCCAGGCGGAACGTGATGGATGCGCCGGGTGTGAGTTGCTCGGTATGCTTGATAATCTCGCCGTTCTCGCCGTATACGGCACTGTATCCCCGGGACAAAACCGACAGAGGATTGAGTGCCTCCATCTTTCCCGCAATGGCCTTCAGCTGGGATTGCCTGATGGCGAGAGCGTTGGTTTGCGACAGCGCAAGCCGTTCGGTCAGCGTGCCCACGTGCATACGCTTGTCGTCAATAAAATTCATAGGGCTGCGAAGTGCTCGGGTTTCCGACAGCCGTTTTACGGAACCGCGATGGCGGGTGATGATCTGTGTCAGGACCGCACATTCGCGGGAAATGATATTGTTGATCTTCCGCTTCAATTCCGCGGTTTCCGGCAAAGCGATCTCTGCCGCTGCCGAGGGAGTCGGCGCGCGCCGATCCGCCACGAAATCGCAGATGGTGAAATCCGTTTCGTGACCTACCGCCGAAATAACGGGGATCTGGGATGCGGCCACGGTACGGGCCAGCTGCTCGTCGTTGAAGGCCCACAGATCCTCAATGGAACCGCCGCCGCGGCCGATGATGATCACATCCGCCGAGGCGGTACGGTTGAAATACTTTACGCCCTCAATCAGCTGTGCCGATGCGCCCGGTCCCTGCACCAGGGAGGGATACAAAATCAGCTTGGCGAAGGGGAAACGGCGGCCGGCTACGTGGATCATATCCCGCACGGCGGCGCCGGTGGCAGAGGTAATAATTCCCACTCGGGTGGGGATTTTGGGGAGCGGCTTTTTGCGCTCGGGGGCAAACAGCCCCTCGCTCTCCAGCCGTTTCTTCAGCTGCTCATAGGCGATATATAAGGCACCCACGCCGTCCGGCTCCATAGAAACCGCGTAAAGCTGATACTGTCCGTCCCGCACAAAGGCAGACACACGGCCGTGGACCACCACCTTCATGCCGTTTTCCGGCATGAATTTCAGCTTGGCCGCGCTGGAGCGGAACATAACGGCACGGATAAGACCGCCATCGTCTTTCAGGGTGAAATAGTAGTGACCGGTGCCGTAATGATTCTTGAAGTTGGAGATCTCGCCCTTGACGTACAAATTGCTCAGACGATCCGATCCGTCAATGAGAGATTTGACAAACTCATTCAGTTGGGTAACACTGACCGCACCGGGAAAACGATCGTTTCCCTCAGCGGGATTACTCAGAATCTCCGACATGTTCTCTCTCCGATTTCAAGTAGGTATAGCGGGCCAGCAGAGCCGTGCCCGCCGCATTATCCGATGAAAATTGGGGCTGTGCGAAATAGGCCCCCTCCTCCGCCAGCATATGGCGGATCCGCTGACAGCTCATTACACCGCCTGCGTACACGATGGGCAGATCACCCTGTACCTCGCGCACTCCGTCCCGCAGGCCACACAAGGTGCGCCCCACGAAATCCAGCACAAAGGCAGACGTCATCGCGGGATCGCCCGTCTGATCAAACAACTGCCGCGCTTTATTCTCCACGCCGGACAGATTACATGTCATCCCCCCGACGGATACTTTCGCCTTCGGCAATTTTCCCGCATAGGTTTCTGCCAGTCGTTCCATCTCCGCGCCGGCGGGGAAACGGAGTCCCATATACACACCGGCCCGATCGATGGCCTGTCCTGCGTTGATATCGCTGCTTCCCCCAAGCAAAGTCACGTCAAAGACGTGCTCGCCGTGAGGCTTCACATCCAACACCTCGGTGGTGCCGCCAGACACGTGAAAGGCAGCAAAGTGCCGCCCAATCAAATCTTCCGCACCGGCAGAATAGATCGCGGCCATAATGTGGCCCGCCTGATGGGAAAAGGTGAGCACGGGCACGCCCAGCATAGCACCGGCTGTTTCCGCCGCCGCCATTCCGGAAAGGAAGCAAGGCATATAAGAGCCCTCCGCATCCCGTGGACGGGCGGAGACGCCGATTGCGGCAATCGCGGAATCCTCACCGGCTTCCGTCACCGCACGGCGAAGCTGCTCCATAACGGCAGGCAGATTACGGACGTGGTGAAACACCGCATCGCTCTGGCGAAGGCCACGCTCCCCTTCCGCCACGGGAAGGAGCATCTTGGCGTTACAGAGTACACGTCCCGCCTCATCACACAACGCGGCCGACGTAGTATAATTGCTGGTATCAATACCAACAAACAAACGCTTATTCATTCTGCATCATCCGTTTTTTCGGATTCGGTTTCGCCCAGCTTACCGCTCTCTTTTGCGATCTGGTTCAGAATACCGTTGATGAATGCGGGAGCCGCCTCTTCATCGTACAATTTGGCCAGCTCCACGGCTTCATTGATGGCGGCACGGGGAGGTACCTCTCCCCACAGAATCTCATACACCGCCAAACGGAGGATGGAACGGGTAACCGCCGCCATACGGGACAACTTCCACTTACGGGCATTCTGCGCAATCTGCGCGTCAATATCCTCCCGACGCTCCATGGCGCCGAAATAGGTATCCCGTATGTAGGGAGTTTCCTCCACACCCCGCAATTCCAACGCATTGGCGTAGGTTACGGACGGGGTTTCAGAGGAATGAAACTCCGTTTCAAACAACAACTGAAATACTTCTTCTCTTTCTTTACGTCTGGACATACACAGTACAACTGTCCGAGGACAGATCCTTTCCGCTGATGTATATTAATATATAATAATATAAAATTATTCATTGTATATTATACATTCCCGCGTCTCTATTGTCAATGCGTAAAAGGAATTTATTCCCCCCGTTTCGCATATTAAGAAATAAATTTTATGGAAGAAAACGTACAGCACCGTATCCATATCCGCCAAAAGGAACCGGGCATATTTTCTATCTCCTCTGCACATATTTATACCGTATATGCATACACATCGCAACGCGAGGAATAGGAAAAATGTATAAAAAACTGATGGCACTCCTTCTTGCCGTTCTGACCGTATGGACGGCAGGAGGTAAAATATATGGCGCCGACGGCACCGGCGAAAAAAAGTATATCAAATGGGTGGATTTCGACGTAAGCGCAGGAGCCCTGCGGGACGCTATGGAGGTCGACGTGAACTCCCACGGATCTGAATGCGAGATCGACTGGGTCGAGCTTCTCTCTGCCCTGGCCACTCGATACGGGGGAGATTTCTCCCGGTACAAAAAATCCGACTTGAAAGATATGGTGGAAAAGTACAGGCAAGGATCTGATTTTTGCACGTTGTCTAAAAATGAAAAGACATTTGCCTATTATAAAGAGGCCTACGACGCCGTGCTGGGAGGAATGCTGGAGGAATACACGGAAATCGACGCAGACGGGACGTCCCGGGAGGGCTACGGTCTGACGGCCTACTCCCCCATCGCCAAAGGATACGGGTACAGTCATTACGATGATTTTGGCGCCTCGCGGTCCTACGGATACAAACGAAAGCACCTGGGCCACGATCTTATGGGAAGTGTGGGAACCCCGATTATTGCGGTAGAATCGGGCTATGTGGAGGCCTGCGGATGGAATCAGTACGGTGGATGGCGGCTGGGTATCCGCTCCTTTGACGGCAAGCGGTACTACTACTATGCGCATCTGCGCAAGAATCATCCTTACACGGATATGTACGAAGGAAAAATTGTAGATGCCGGCGAGGTAATCGGCTATCTGGGCATGACCGGATATAGCCGGAAGGAAAACACCAACAACATCGACACGCCCCATTTGCACTATGGAATGCAGTTGATTTTCGACAAAAGTCAAAAAGACGGATGGAATCAGATATGGATCGATATGTATGAACTGACCAAGTTTCTTTATACCCAGCGCAGTGCCGTTTACAAAGGAGAGGACGGAGAGTTCCACGCCAAAGCGGTGCGAATTCCCAAAAATTCCCTCGATTAGTTGGTGAATAATTTGTAAAATCCACGCAAATATAAGTAAATCTTGTCGATTCCCTTGCAAAAAATGCATTTCCGTGTTATTCTATGTAGAGAGTTCTGGTAAGGGAGTTGTAATTTATGAAAATACGCGAACGGCTCGGCAAAGTACTGTCCGGCGCCTGTATATATTTTACGGCAGCAACGCTGATTCTGTATACCTGCGGAAGCCTGCTTGCCGAGGACGGCTATCAGCGGGTTCCCCGCCTGGAA
>JBGVJO010000091.1:0-1068 GCA_045129535.1 Eubacteriales bacterium | reverse complement strand
CTGGTGAAGGGTGACCGTGTCCGCCATAAGAATCTCGGCACGAACGGCGTACTGCTTGACAATCCCGACAAGAACGGAAACGTGTCCATTCGAATCGGCCAGGTGAAGACACGCGCCAACGTAAAGGATCTGCGCCTGATCGGTGACGGTGAAACGGAAGAGAATCGGGATCGCCGCAATCAGAAAGAGCACCGCGCTCTCGTTACCCGCACGTTTAAGCCGGAGATCGACGTTCGCGGAGAGACCGGCGAGGATGCCTGGTTTTTGATTGACAAGTATCTGGATGAGGCCCAGGTGGCATCGATTCATTCGGTTACGATCATTCACGGAAAAGGCACGGGTGCCCTTCGAGCTGCAATCTGGAACAATCTGAAAAAGGATTCCCGTGTATCTGCCTTCCGCGCCGGTGTGTACGGCGAGGGAGATTACGGTGTAACCGTTGTGGAATTAAAATAAGACTATCAACACAAAAGGTGCAAAGTTATGAAAAGTGTTTTCTGTGCGAAGCCCCGCCTCGGCGGTCTGCTTCTGCGAAGCCTGGCGATGATTTTATCCGTGATGATGCTGTTCAGCGGATGTATTTCCTTCCGTCCAAACGACGGCGTGGGCAGGGAGACAACCACTCCCGACGTGACGGAGCCGCCCGTCACCAATCCTCCCGTTACCGATCCGCCCGTTGAGAGCAATCAGTCCGATACGACGGAGCCGCCCGTTACCAATCCGCCCGAGACGGAACCGCCTGCACCGCCGCCGGAGCAGCGCGTATCGATCTTGGCCGTTGGTGACAACATTATCCACGAGGCTGTATTTACTGATGCGAAAAAACGTGCATCTGACGGTGCCGAATACGATTTCGTGCCGATGTATACGGGTGTGGCCGAGCGGATTTCCGCGGCGGATAT
Source organism: Eubacteriales bacterium (assembly GCA_045129535.1). GTDB lineage: Bacteria > Bacillota > Clostridia > Oscillospirales > CAG-272 > SIG701. Next base: position 166 of record JBGVJO010000091.1, on the reverse strand, counting down.
CGCCTTTATCAACCATGAATCCCCCGCTGCCGGCAAGGAGTATGGTATTTCGGGATACCCCACCTTCAATTCTCCCCGCGAGTCTGTGGATGCTTTGGTGGAGGTTGGCTTTGACGTGATCAATCTGGCCAACAACCATATTCTGGACAAGCGTGTTGTCGGCGCC
>JBGVJO010000090.1:0-1477 GCA_045129535.1 Eubacteriales bacterium | reverse complement strand
CTTTGGAATCCGGGTATGTGTACCGGGCTCGGGTGATGTCGGTGAAAAAAGGAAAGATCGGCGAGCCCGGGCAGTTGATGGGTGCCATCCAGTCCCCGGAGCCGGTGGGCAAGGTATCCGGCAACACACCCCAAGGGGTTTTTGGCTGTTGTGACAGAATTTGGGAGGGCACGCCGCTGCCTGTTGCAAAATCCGAAGAGATCAAAGCCGGCGCAGCCACCATCCGCTCCACGGTTTCCGGAGATACAGTACGGGAATATTCTGTGAAAATTTTGAAGATTTATCCCAAATCCCGGGGTGGCGGCCGGAATCTGCTGCTGAAGGTGACGGATCCGGCCCTCCTTTCCGCCACCGGCGGCATCGTCCAGGGGATGTCGGGCAGTCCCATCATCCAGGACGGCAAACTCATCGGCGCTGTGACCCATGTCCTGGTCAACGACCCCACAACGGGTTATGGCATCTTCATCGAGAATATGTTGGAGGCAGCAAGCTAAAGCCTCCCTCTGATGAGGGAGGTGGCACGGCGAAGCCGTGACGGAGGGAGAGAAAACTGAATTGCATTTCTCTCCCCCAGTCAGCCTGTTCGGCTGACAGCCCCCTCGTCAGAGGGGGCCTTGGGTAGGCATCATCGGTACACCTATGTCCTTGTGAACGATCCTACCACGGGCTACGGCATCTTCATCGAAAATATGCTGGATGCCGCGGCATAAGGAGCGGTCAATGACCGCTCCCTCTTTTCTTTACAATATCCCAATAGTGTGTTATGATAAAGAAACAGAAATTACAGCGGGGTGTTGTGCTTTTTGGGGTGAAAGACTGCTGATAAACCTGCGCTCAAATGAGAGTATTGATAAGTACAACAAAACTGCAAGTAGGATTGCAATGGAAAACGGCGTAGAAATAAACGATCTTAATCAATATATGAAAAATTGGGAAAGCAAACACTATATTGACACTTGTCACCCGACTCCCGACGCCTTTGCTGTTTTGGGCAAAGAAGTTGCAAGAGTTCTTTATATGAAAATGGAGAACAAATAAAATGATAGAATACGCAAAAACATTATCAACAGAAAGCACAGAGGTTTTGGTAATAGGTGGCGGACCGGCGGGCCTTTGTGCTGCGCTGGCTTCGGCACGTATGGGTGCAAAAACGATGCTTATTGAGCAGAGTGGTTATTGCGGTGGTATGGCAACGGCAGGGCTTGTGGCACCGTTTATGACCTGCTATGACAGTGGCGGAAATACGATGCTCATACGCGGTCTGTTTGAGGAAATTGTAAACCGCCTTATTGAAATGGGCGGTGCGATTCATCCGTCGCAAATCCCCACGTCATCCGCCTTTACTTCATACATAACGAAAGGCCATATCCACGTAACACCTTTTAAGGCGGAGTCGCTCAAACTTCTTGCCGACAGAATGCTTGCCGAGGCAGGTGTTCGTGTGCTTTATCACACCTCGTTTGTAGATGCAAAGACA
>JBGVJO010000089.1:0-6631 GCA_045129535.1 Eubacteriales bacterium | reverse complement strand
CGAAGCTCTTGTGAAAACCGCAAGAGATCTGGCCCGCCGCGGCAAGCACACCTCCTCTCTGTGGTACAAGAAAGACATTTGTCTAAATCCCCTGCGGCTGATCTGCGTAGTGGAAGTTCTGCGCCGCCAGGGTAAGAAGTTCAAGAAATACTATCCCACACAAAAATAACGAAAACCAAACGGGGGCTACTATGCATTCACCGCATCTTTTGGGCGTTCTCGGCGGGCTTGGCCCGATGGCGAGCGCGTATTTCTATGAAATGATCACCGCCCATACCAAGGCGCAGCGGGATCAGGATCATATCGATATCATTCTGTCCAGCCGTGCGTCTACGCCCGATCGGACGGATTTCATACTCGGTCGAAGCACCGACAGCCCTCTGCCTGCTATGATTGAGGATGCCAAGGCCCTGGAGGCGTTCGGCGCCCGGGCCATCGTGATTCCTTGCAATACGGCCCATTATTTCATTGATCAGGTGCGGGCCTCCGTGTCCGTGCCCGTGCCCAGCATCATTCGGGAAACGGCCCACTTCGTCCGCACCTGCGGCCATAAGAAGGCGGGCATCCTGGCCACCGAGGGCACCATTGCCTCGGGCGCGTATCAGAGCGCTCTGGAGCGGGAGGGCATTGCGTATGCCGTGCCGGACGGGGCTTGTCAGGAGAAATTGACCCGCATCATATACGATTTTGTCAAGCGGGGCTTGCGCAGTGATCCCGCATTGTTGTACGAGGCGGTCCGCCCCCTGCAGACGGCGGGATGCGACTGTATGATTCTCGGCTGCACCGAGTTGTCCGTGGCCGCCCGCGAAATCCCCGAGGAGGAGATGTTCATCGACTCTTTGCAGGTGCTTGCTTGCCGTGCTATCACCATGTGCGGCAGTGAAACCCAGGGATTCCGCGAGGAATTTGCCCGTATGGATCCTGCGATGCAGATCTGATTTTTGGAAAGGAGGCGCCCTATGCGCCTGTGTGAGTTGTTTGCCCGCGTGCCTGTTTTAGGATCGCTTCCGGTTCCGGAGGCGGATATACGGCGAATCGAATACGATTCCCGCAAGGCGGAGGCAGGATGCCTTTTCGTGTGCCTCGTCGGTGCCCGATCGGACGGACACAATTATGCGAAAGCTGCTTACGGGCAGGGCTGCCGTGCCTTTCTTGTGAGCCGCGAGGTGGATCTGCCGCCGGATGCGGTGGTGATCCGGGTAGAGGATACGAGACAGACGCTGGCCGTCATCAGTGCGGAGTTCTACGGACGTCCCGCCGATCGACTTCATATTATCGGCATCACCGGAACGAAGGGAAAGACTACTACGGCACTGATGGTGGCGGCCATTCTGAACGGTGTGGGCAAGAAGTGTGCCTATATCGGCTCCAACGGTGTGATCATCGGCGACCGTCATCTGGAAACGGTGAACACCACCCCCGAGAGCAAGGAACTCCATATGTATTTTGATCAGATGATCCGTGCTGGGATGGAATATGCGGTGCTGGAGGTATCCTCTCAGGCACTGGCTCATAGCCGCGTGTACGGAATTCCCTTTGAGGTGGGCGTGTTCACCAATTTGTCTCCCGATCACATCAGTGACGTGGAGCATCCGAATTTTGAGCACTATGCTTCATCCAAAGCCAGACTGTTCTCCGAATACGGTGTCCGCCACGCCATCTATAACGCCGACGACGCCATGTGGTCTGCGATCCTGGGCGATACCGATGCCAAGCGGATTTCCTTCGGCGTGGGTAAAGCGGATTTGGCGGCACGGGATATAGAAAACTATCGGGACGATACCACCCTGGGCGTCCGCTTTGATTGCGTGACGAAGGAGGGAAGTACTCCCGTATCCGTTTTGTCCCCCGGCCATTTCTCCGTACATAATGCCCTCGCTGCTATGGCAGTGGCATCCGTGTACGGCGTGTCCGTCGGTGACAGCGCCAAGGCGCTGAAAACCGCCCCCGTGCAGGGACGGTTTGAGATCGCGGGCAATCTGCCCGGTCGGACGTTTATAATCGATTACGCCCACAACGGGCTCAGCCTGCGCAGTGCCCTCTCCGTGCTGCGGGAATACCGCCCCGTGCGTCTGATCTGCGTGTTCGGCTCGGTGGGCGGCAAATCCCAGAACCGCCGGGCGGAGCTGGCTGCTGCTGCGGGAGAACTTGCCGATTTCTGTATCATTACCTCCGACAATCCGGATTTCGAATCGCCTATGTCGATCATCCGGGAGATCAGTGAGCATCTCCACCCCGACTGCCCCCGTGCGGAGATCGAGGATCGGGAGGTGGCGGTACGCACCGCTGTCCGCATGTCCCGACCGGGCGATATCGTTCTCCTGGCAGGTAAGGGACACGAAACCTACCAGCTCATCGGTGGGAAAAAAGTGCCCTTCCGGGAGCGTGCCATTTTGGAGGAAGAATGTGCTCTTGTTCTCTCCGAGGAGAAAGCGAGAAAATAGGTCCCAATTTGATACTGTGTTTCCGATCAATATGACAGTGTTTGATGAATTAGAATTTGACGGAAGGGTGTAATTGAATGGATTGGTGGAACATTATTTTTTGGGGTGTAATACCCACTTTTACGGTGGCTGCAGTTTTTTTAATTAAGAGGAAACTACTTTGGATTTCTCCGATAGTTTCAACAGCCTTGGCTGTTGCCTACAGTGCTGCTGAAATGCCAACCATAATTAGTTACGGTGAGCATAGAGCAATGTTCTTCATTTTGGTTATGCCTGGACATATAGTGATTGGTGTAATTCTAACGGTCATTGCCTATTTGGTGTCACATTTACTTAAACAAAAACAGAAGTAACTAAATTCCAATTTATCGTTCCGTTTTCGATTGATTTATAGGCACACAAATGGTAATTGAAAAATAAAACAAAGGCGACTGCCCTGCGGCAGTCGCCTTTTCGTTTGTCTTAGATTTTTGCTACGGTGATGGTTACGTCCTCGCCGTTGATGTTCCAATCCTTGGCGATGCCGTCGGTGCAATCGAACGCATCGGCCAGAACCGCATCGGCGATCTCGGTGCGGCCCCGCTCGGCGATGGCCAGAAGCTTTTCGCTGCCGGTGATGCCTACGCGGATGTGATCGGTTACGTTGAAGTCCGCATCCTTACGCATGGTCTGGATCTTGGAGATGATCTCTCTTACGAAACCTTCCTCAATCAGCGCATCCGTCAGGGTGGTGTTCAGAGCGATGACGATGTCCCGCTCTGCCGCGGAGAAGTAGCCTTCCTTCTGCTGGATCTCGATCAGCAGATCTGCCTCGGTGAGGATTACTTCCTCCCCGTCGAAGTCGAACTTCAGGGAGCCGTTTGCATCCAATTCTGCCTTGGCGGCGTTGCCGTCCAAGTCGGTAAGGGCAGTGCGGATCTTGCCCAGCAGCTTGCCGTACTTGGGGCCTACGGTCTTCAGCTGCGGCTTGAAGCTGTAGGAGGAGAAGGGGGACACGTCGGATACGAATTCCACGTGCTTGATGTTCAGCTCTTCCTCCACGATCTCACGGTAGTAGTCGCCGATCTCCCGCTCGCACTTCACGTACATATCGGACAGAGGCTGGCGGTTCTTGATGTTGGAACCGTTGCGGGCGCTGCGTCCCAGAACGACTACGCGCAGGATGAAGTCCATATCGGTCTCCAGCTGGCGATCGATAAAGGACATATCGGATTCGGGATAGTCGCACAGATGGATGCTCTCGGGAGCCGTTGTATCCACGGTGCGAACCAGGTTCTGATAAATATCCTCGGCCATGAAGGGGATCATGGGAGCGGATGCCTTGGCGATGGTAACGAGGCAGGTGTACAGCGTCATGAACGCGGCAATCTTGTCCTCCGTCATATCCTTGCCCCAGAAACGCTCACGGCAGCGGCGTACGTACCAGTTGGACAGCTCGTCCACGAAGGTGGACAGAGATTTTGCGGCTTCGGGGATGCGGTAGTTGGCCAGGTGATCGTCGGTCTCTGCCACGGTGGTGTTCAGGCGGGACAGAATGAAGCGATCCATAACGGTAAGGATGCAGTCCTTCAGGCTGTACTTGGTGGGATCGAAGGAGTCGATGTCCGCATACAGTACCCAGAATGCGTAGGTGTTCCACAGGGTGCCCATAAACTTACGCTGACCTTCCACTACGGCCTTGCCGTAGAAGCGGTTGGGCAGCCAGGGAGCAGAGTTGGTGTAGAAGTACCAGCGGATCGCATCGGCGCCGTAGGTGGACAGGGCATCGAAGGGATCCACCGCGTTGCCCTTGGACTTGGACATCTTCTGTCCGTTCTCGTCCTGTACGTGACCGAGAACGATTACGTTCTTAAACGGTGCACGGTTGAAGAGCAGCGTGGAGATCGCGAGGAGGGAATAGAACCAACCGCGGGTCTGGTCCACCGCTTCGGAGATGAAGTCGGCGGGGAACTGCTGCTCGAATACGTCGTGATTTTCAAAAGGATAGTGGTGCTGTGCGAAGGGCATGGCGCCGGAGTCGAACCAGCAGTCGATAACCTCGGGCACGCGCGTCATCTCGCCGCCGCACTCGGTACATCTCAGCTTCACGGCATCCACGTAGGGGCGGTGGAGCTCGATCTCCTCGGGGCACTCGATGGCCATTTCCTTCAGCTCGGCAATGGAACCGATGGCGTGGCGGTGACCGCAGGAGCATTCCCAGATGTTCAGAGGCGTGCCCCAGTAACGGTTACGGCTGATACCCCAATCCTGTACGTTCTCCAGCCAGTCGCCGAAGCGGCCCTTGCCGATGGATTCGGGAATCCAGTTGATGGTGTTGTTGTTGCGGATCAGATCCTCACGCACAGCGGTCATCTTGATGAACCAGGATTCTCTTGCGTAGTAGATCAGGGGGGTGTCACAGCGCCAGCAGAAGGGATACTCGTGCTCAAACTTGGGAGCGTCGAAGAGCAGACCGCGGCTTTCCAGATCGGTCAGCACCATGGGATCCGCCTTCTTTACGAATACGCCGGCGAAGGGAGTTTCCTCGGTCATATCACCCTTGGCGTCTACGAACTGTACGAAGGGCAGATCGTACTTGCGGCCTACGTTGGCGTCGTCTGCACCGAAGGCAGGAGCGATGTGAACCACACCGGTACCGTCGGACATGGTGACGTAGTTATCGCAGGTCACGAAATGTGCCTTCTTGTGCTGCTTCTCACAAACGGGGATGGAGCACTCGAAGAGCGGCTCGTATTCCTTGTATTCCAGATCGGTACCCTTGTACTCCTCAAGAATCTCGTAAGCGGGAGTATCCTCGGTCTTCAAAGAACCGAGAACGGTATCGCAGAGTGCCTTGGCCAGATAGTAGGTGTAGCCGTCGGCGGCCTTTACCTTTACGTAGATCTCGTCGGGATTTACGCAGAGAGCAACGTTTGAGGGAAGAGTCCAGGGAGTGGTTGTCCATGCCAGGATGTAGGCATCCTCACCCTTTACCTTAAAGCGGGCGATGGCAGAGCGCTCCTTCACGGCCTTATAGCCCTGGGCTACCTCATGGGTGGACAGAGGCGTTCCGCAGCGAGGGCAGTAGGGAACGATCTTAAAGCCCTTGTAGAGCAGATCCTTCTCCCAGATTTTCTTCAGTGCCCACCATTCGGACTCGATATAATCGTTGTGATAGGTAACGTAGGGATGATCCATATCCGCCCAGAAGCCAACGGTGCCGGAGAAATCCTCCCACATGCCCTTGTACTTCCAAACGCTTTCCTTACATTTGGAGATGAAGGGATCGATACCGTAGGTTTCGATCTGCTCCTTGCCGTCCAGGCCCAGCAGCTTCTCCACTTCCAACTCAACGGGCAGACCGTGGGTATCCCAGCCGGCCTTACGGGGAACGTCGTACCCCTTCATGCAGCGGTAGCGGGGGATCATATCCTTGATAACACGGGTCAGCACGTGACCGATGTGGGGCTTGCCGTTGGCGGTGGGGGGACCGTCGTAGAAGGTGTAGTTTCGGCCGCCCTTGCGGTGCTCCAGAGACTTCTCAAAAATGTGATTCTCGTTCCAGAACGAAAGGGTCTGTTGTTCCCGGTTTACGAAATCCAGATTCGTTGGGACTTTCTTGTACATGACGCACTCCTTAAAAAATAATCGAAAAATAAAAATCCTCCGTCCCACAGGACGAAGGCGCGCTTCGCTATACCACCTGCATACGAGCATATGCGACCGCGGTAACGGACGGTATCCGGCAAGAGCTACTGATTTTCACCCCTGCGGCTCCGAAGTGATCTTCCGTGCGAAAAAAGATACCGGGCTTTCACCCACCCCGATTCGCTGTGACTTTTTTGAGCCGCACGTACTGTCTTCATCTGCGCCTTTATAGACAAGGAAATTGTAGCACAGAGCGGCATTTTTGTCAAGGTATTTTATAAAAAAGGAAGAGAGCGGCAGGACAATATCTGCCCTGCCGGGTGTCAGCACGTGTTGTTTTCAGAAAGACTGCCGGGGAAAGAACCATCTCAAACGACGAAGTTTCTTTCCCCGGTGCCCCTATCTCCTTGGCTGCGGCTCCGGTTTCACATGGGAATTGAGAGAGTTGCGGAGCGAAGGAGAGCAGGACTTATGCGGATGTTTGCTTTTCGTCACATGTTTCTGCCGTGTGAATGCGCTTGGTTTTCTCTGCACCGCATACCTCCCCCACGACCTCATAG
>JBGVJO010000088.1:0-2895 GCA_045129535.1 Eubacteriales bacterium | reverse complement strand
CGGCGGGAGCAAGCCCCCGCCCTACAACGCGAGATAACACACACCGTCTGTTTTGCGTGCATATCGTTACAAAATACGCACCTGCTGCACTATAATCAAAATTGTCAAGCCGCGGATGCTTTCTTTTTGGCAATGCTATTTCTTTATCCATTTTTCTCATACTTCATTGTATTACAAAATCGGCAGGGGATTTCTCCCCTGCCGGAATGTGTGTATTTTATCTCTTCTTCGTAGCGATTTCCATGAGGGCCTTGGCCATGAAGTCTTCCACCTTCATAACGCCGCCGTCCTCCTCTTTGCGGGCGCGGACTGCCACGGTGCCGTCGGTCTTTTCCTTCTCACCCACTACCAGCATATAAGGAATCTTGTCCAGCTGGGCCTCGCGGATGCGGTACTTCAAGGTCTCGTTGCGGTCATCCAGCTTCACGCGGATGCCGGCAGCCTTCAATTTCTCGGTAACCTCGGCGGCGTAGGGTGCAAAATCCTCGGCCAGCGGGATCACCACGGCCTGGGTATCGGCCAGCCACAGCGGGAACGCGCCGGCGTACTTCTCGATCAGCAGTGCCAGGGTGCGCTCGTAGCATCCCACGGAGGTGCGGTGGATGATATAGGGCAGCTTCTGCTGATTGTCCCGGTCGGTATAGTACATACCGAACTTCTCGGCCAGCAGCATATCGATCTGAATGGTGATCAGGGTGTCTTCCTTGCCGAATACGTTCTTGATCTGGATATCCAGCTTCGGGCCGTAGAAGGCGGCCTCGTCGATACCGATCTTGTACTCCAGACCGATGTTGTCCAGAATCTTCTTCATGGTGGACTGAGCCTCTTCCCACTGCTCGGCGGTACCCTCGTACTTATCGGTACGCTTGGGATCCCACTGGGAGAAGCGGAAGGAGCAGTCCTCCTTCAGGCCGAGAGTTTCCAGGGTGTACATAGCCAGATCCAGACATCCCTTGAACTCCTCCTCCAGCTGATCGGGGCGGAGCACCAGATGTCCCTCGGAAATGGTGAACTGACGGACACGAATCAGACCGTGCATCTCACCGGAATCCTCGTTGCGGAACAGCGTGGATGTCTCACCCAGGCGCATGGGCAATTCACGGTAGGAGCGCTTCTTATTCAGATATACCTGATACTGGAAGGGGCAGGTCATGGGACGGAGAGCAAAGCACTCCTTGGTCTCGTCGTGGGGATCGCCCAGAATGAACATGCCGTCCAGGTTGTGATCCCAGTGGCCGGAGATCTTATACAGCTCACGCTTCGCCATCAGAGGCGTCTTGGTCAGCAGATAGCCCCGCTTTTCTTCCTCATCCTCGATCCATCTCTGCAGACGCTGGATCAGGCGGGCACCCTTGGGAAGCAGGATCGGCAGACCCTGGCCGATCTCGTCCACGGTGGTGAACAATTCCAGCTCACGGCCGATCTTATTGTGATCGCGCTTGCGAGCCTCCTCGCGGGCGGCCAAAAAGTCGTTCATCTCCGTCTTGGAGGGGAACGCCGTACCGTACACACGCTGGAGCATCTTGTTCTCAGACTTACCTTCCCAGTACGCGCCGGTGCAGGAGGTCAGCTTCAGTGCCTTTACGGCGCCGGTAGCAAACAGGTGCGGGCCGGCACACAGATCCACGAAATCGCCCATCTTATAGAAGGAAATTTCCTCGCCCTCGGGAACGCGGTCGATGAGAAGAACCTTGTAGGGCTCGCCCTTTTCTTCCATCAGCTTCTTCGCTTCGTCGCGGGGCAAGGTGAATCTCTCCAGCTTCTGATTTTCCTTGACGATCTTCTTCATCTCCGCCTCGATCTCAGCGAGGATTTCGGGGGTGAAGGACACCTCGGAATCAAAATCGTAGTAGAATCCGTCGTCAATGGCGGGTCCGATGGTCAGCTTGGCCTCGGGGTACAGTCTCTTTACGGCCTCGGCCAGAATGTGGGAGGCAGTGTGACGGAAGGTACGGCGGGCGCCGTCGTCCTCGGGATCCGCAAAGGTGAGCAGCTTTACGTCGCAGTCGCCCTGGGGCACGTAGGTCATATCCACAACCTCGCCGTTCACGCGGGCGCAGAGGATCTCACGGGAGATAATGCCGGCATTGGCTGCGGCATCGTAAATGGAAACGGGGGATTCGGCGACGAATTCTTCGCCACTGGAGAAACGGTAGATCATAAAAACCTCCAAAAAATAAAGAGTGGATTGCCGCGGCCGAAAACAAAAAATCCCGACACGCAGCGGATAACTGCGTTCGGGGTGCGGCGTACCGCACGGTTCCACCCGAGCTTTTCACTCATTGTTTATTCACTTGATCCGTAAAATACGGCACGGGCGGTACCCGGGCGACTCGACCTCTGTGCTTCCACCACGCCCATCGGCGGCACAGTTCTCTTGCGGCGAATTTCGCACGGACATATTCCGTTACAGTAAGTATAAACCCAAACGGGATTTTTGTCAAGGGGGAATTTGATGGGGGTGGAGGCGGCAATCCTCGTTTTGTGGGGGGCGGGACTTGGCGAAGCCGAACGTCGCCCATAGCCTTCCCCTAGAGGGGAAGGTGGTTTCCGAATGATACCGGATGAGGTGTTTCGTGCGGCTTTGGATTCCAAAAACGGGAGGAGCAAGCCCCTCCCCTACCGGGGTAAACGGATGGTTGTCTTATCCCTGTAGGGGCGTGCATTGCACGTCCGCAACGTGCGGTTTTGGTTTTATGATACGGGACGTCGTGGTCGCCCCTACCGGGAATGCGACTTCGGCGCAGCCGAACGTCGCCCATAGCCTTCCCCAGCGGGGGAAGGTGGTATCCGAAGGATACCGGATGAGGTGTTTCGTGCGGCTTTGGATTCCAAAAACGGGAGGAGCAAGCCCCTCCCCTACCGGGGTAAACGGATGGTTGTCTTATCCCTGTA
>JBGVJO010000087.1:0-6420 GCA_045129535.1 Eubacteriales bacterium | reverse complement strand
GTGGCCCCTTTTTGCAAAAAGGGGCCACATGTTCTTCGTGCATTAATTCTCGTCGTCCAGCTTGAGGACGGCCATAAACGCCTCGGGGGACACCTGCACGGAGCCCAGCTGGCGCATCTTCTTCTTGCCTTCCTTCTGCTTCTCGAGGAGTTTCTTCTTTCTCGTAATATCGCCGCCGTAGCACTTGGCCAGCACGTCCTTACGGAGCGCCTTTACGGTCTCTCGGGCGATGATCTTGGAGCCGATGGCGGCCTGGATCGGGATCTCGAAGAGCTGGCGGGGGATATTATCCTTCAGCTTCTCGGCAATCTTACGGGCACGGCCGTAGGCCTTCTCCCGATGGACAATAAACGTGAGCGCATCCACCACGTCGCCGTTCAGCATAATATCCAGCTTCACCAGATCGCTTCGCTGATAGCCTTCCAATTCGTAATCCAGAGAGGCGTATCCCTTGGTACGGCTCTTCATGGTATCGAAGAAGTCGTAGATGATCTCGTTCAGGGGCAATTTATAGTGCAACTCCGCACGGCCGTCGTCGATGTACTTCATATCGATGAACGTGCCGCGGCGATCCTGGCACAACTCCATCACGTTGCCCACAAATTCCGTGGGCGTGATGATGTTGGCGGCCACGATGGGCTCGGAGGCGTATTCGATCAATTCCGGCGCGGGATAATTGGAGGGATTGTCCACCCGTACCACCTCGCCGCCGTGGAGGGTAACCTCATAGATAACGGAGGGGGCGGTGGTGATCAGATCCAGATTAAACTCCCGCTCCAATCTTTCCTCGATGATCTCCATATGGAGAAGTCCCAGGAATCCGCAGCGGAAGCCAAAGCCCAATGCGGCCGACGTTTCCGGCTCGAAAATCAGCGCGGCATCGTTCAGCTGCAGCTTTTCCAGCGCGTCCTTGGTTTCGCCGTAGCGGGCACCGTCGGCGGGATAGATACCGGCGTACACCATGGGAAGCACGCTCTTGAAGCCGGGCAGAGGCTCCTCCACACCGCCCTCGGCGGTGGTGATGGTATCACCTACACGGGTGTCGGACACGTTCTTGATGGATGCGGTGATGTAACCAACGTCGCCGGCCTGCAAGCAGTCCGCCTTGGTCAATCCGAAGGGAGCCATATGGCCTACCTCCACCACATCGAAGGTGGCGCCGGTGCTCATCAGACGGATCTTATCACCGGGACGGACGGTGCCGTCCATAACGCGGACGTACACCACTACGCCCAGATAGCTATTGTACACGGAGTCGAAGATCAGGCAGCGCAGGGGCGCATTCTCATCGCCCTGCGGCGGGGGAACGTCCCGCACGATGGCATCCATGACGGACTGGATATTGAGACCCGTCTTGGCAGAAACCTGGGGACAGCCCTCGGCGGGAATGCCGATGATATCCTCGATCTCGTGGATCACCCGATCGGGCTGGGCGGATGCCAGATCCACCTTATTGATAACGGGAACGATCTCCAGATTTGCATCCACCGCCAGATAGGCGTTGCCCAAGGTCTGTGCCTGGATGCCCTGGGTGGCGTCCACCACCAAAAGCGCTCCCTCACAGGCGTTGAGGGAACGGGATACCTCGTAGTTGAAGTCCACGTGACCGGGGGTGTCGATCAGATTCAGATGGTACACCTCTCCGTCGGGAGCCTTGTATTCGATTCGGACGGCGCGGGCCTTGATGGTAATGCCGCGCTCCTTCTCCAGATCCATATTATCCAGAAGCTGTTCTTCCATATCCCGCTTTTCCACGGTGTTGGAAAATTCCAGAATACGGTCCGCCAAAGTGGACTTACCGTGGTCGATATGGGCGATGATGGAAAAATTTCGGATGTGACTCAAGCGTTCGCTCGCCATGTTGTTCCAGCCTTTCGATACTTTATCATCGTATATTATAACAGAACTTGCCCAAAATGAAAAGAGGAAATTTCGGATTTGCGGAAGAATTGTTGTTTCGGGAGAACATCAAAGGGGAGGTCGCTCCGCAGATCTCCCCGCGAGTTGGAGAGAATCTCCAACTCGGGGATCCCCCTCATGGGCTCGGGGGCACCCCGAGACCCCTTGAACGAAGTGTATCGAGGAATGAAGTTGTCAAAAACGCGCCACGAGGCAAACGCGACATTGGCTTTGCCAAGTCGTCGACTTCGACAGAGTCGAAGGTCGCGCGCTCTGCGGAGCGCAGTGGATAGACGAAGTTGTAGGGACCGGCGTCCTCAACGCCCCGCCAACTACATCCAACGTACAGCTCCGTTATCCCAAAAACGAACCACTTCTCCTATCCAACGTAAAAAATGCCGCCATCGGCGGCATCATTAAGTACAGTTAGGAGTAATGCTTACCTCTTCGACTGACGGAAGGAAACGAGAAAGTTAGTTTATGAAAAGATTTATCCTCCGCTATCCTCATTCTCCGCTATCCCTCGCACTCCTGTGGAGTGCGTTCAAAAAACGAACGCGTCTATGATGACATCCCGTTTGGATAAATATCGATCAGGGGGCCTCGGGGGTGCCCCCCGAGTCTACGAGGGGTTGTAAAGGGGAGCCCTATGAAACGGGCTCCCCTTTGATCCATCAAAAAACGAGAAAGATAGTTTAAAAAACTCAAAAGGAGAACATCTATGCATACCATACGATCTTGTATCGCAGGACTTCTGTGCCTTTTTCTGCTCACCGCCATCCATATCTCCGCCGCCGCCGCGGAATTGCCCGCACGGGCAGAATTGAACCGGGCGGAGGAATACGCCCTGGCCCGCTTTTGCGCGGCGCAAACCGAGGGGGAGCCCTTCCTCTGCCGGCTTTCGGTGGCGGCGGTAATGCTGAACCGGATGGAGGATCCCCGTTTCCCCGACACGGTGACGGGGATCCTTTCCGATGGGGGATATAAAGCGTCTCAGGTGACGGAATCGGATATGGCATCCGCCCGCTGGGCTTTGCAGGTGGCGTTGATGGGCGTGGATCCCACGGGCGGCGCCTTGTGGTGGGCATGGTCGGACACCGCCGACGCGGCGGATCTAATCCCCAAGCTGACCGTAGGCAAGCGGGTATTTGGGGTACGGGGATAGGAGGGACGAACGCAGACCCTTTTTGCAAAAAGGGTCCGCACCCCCAAAAATCTTTCATAGAAGGGGATTTTCACCTCTCTTTTGTGAATTTTTTGTTGTAATCCCCGCAGGCTTGTGTTATAATAAAGAATAATGGAAGTTTTTCTATACATTTCCTGCGATTTTATCGCAATCTATACACACGAGGTCAATTATGGATCTGATCAACATTCGACAGCTGCTGCGCGAAAGTGAAAAATTTGACGGTCAGGAAATCACCGTCGGCGGTTGGGTTAAGAACAACCGCGCTTCCAAGAATTTCGGCTTCCTCGTTATCAGCGACGGCACCTTCTTTGAGCCCCTCCAGATCGTTTACGGCGAGGAGCTGTCCAACTTTGCGGAGTTGTCCAAACTGAACGTGGGCACCGCTGTCATCGTTCGCGGTAAGATCGTTCTTACTCCCGACGCCAAGCAGAAACTGGAGATGCAGGCCATCGAGGCAACGGTGGAGGGCCCCTCTACCCCCGATTACCCCCTGCAGAAGAAGCGCCACTCTGCGGAATTCCTTCGCACCATTACCCATCTGCGCCCGAGAACCAATCTGTTCCAGGCGGTATTCCGCATCCGCTCCCTGGCGGCCCACGCTATCCATCAGTTCTTCCAGGATCGGGATTTCGTGTACGTACACACCCCGCTGATCACCGGAAGCGACTGCGAGGGTGCAGGCGAGATGTTCCAGGTTACCACCATGGATCCCGCCAACATGCCGAAAACCGAGTCCGGTGAGGTGGATTACACCCAGGACTTCTTCGGTAAGAAGACTTCTCTGACCGTTTCCGGTCAGCTCAACGGCGAGACCTTCGCTATGGCGTTTAAGAATATCTATACCTTCGGCCCCACCTTCCGCGCCGAGAACTCCAACACCACCCGCCACGCGGCTGAGTTCTGGATGATCGAGCCGGAGATCGCTTTCGCGGATCTTGCGGACGATATGGAGCTGGCTGAGGATATGATCAAGTATATCATCTCCTACGTGCTGGCGAAGGCACCGGAGGAAATGGCGTTCCTTAACCAGTTCGTGGACACAGGTCTTTTGGAGCGACTGAATCACGTTGTCAACAGCGATTTCGGCCGTGTCACCTACACCGAGGCTATCAAGCTGCTACAGGAGCACAACGACGAATTCGATTACAAGGTATCCTGGGGCTGCGATTTGCAGACTGAGCACGAGAGATACCTGACGGAGCAGATCTTCAAGCGTCCCGTATTCGTAACGGATTATCCCAAGGAGATCAAGGCCTTCTACATGAAGCTGAATCCCGACGGAAAGACCGTGGCCGCGATGGACTGCCTGGTGCCCGGCATCGGCGAGATCATCGGCGGATCCCAGCGTGAGGACGACTTTGATAAGCTCTCCGCCCGTATGGACGAATTGGGCCTGGTGAAGGAAGATTACGGATTCTATCTGGATCTGCGTAAGTACGGCTCCGCCCGCCACGCAGGCTTCGGCTTGGGCTTTGAGAGATGCGTAATGTATTTGACCGGCGTGTCCAACATCCGCGACGTACTTCCTTTCCCGCGCACTGTCGGCACCTGCGAGCTGTAAAATTATACCTACACCGAAAGGGCGCGCCGCCGGGCATGCCCTTTCTTTTGTGAATGAAACGGCACGTTGGCACCTTGAAAACTTACGAACTGCCTTTTTTAGTCACCGCCTCTATGCAGGGGAAAGGACCATCTCAAACGCCGAAGTTCCTTTTCCCTGCACCCCAATCTCCTTGGCTCCGGCACTGCGGAGATAATTTTCTCTATCTGATACCCAAACCTCCACCATTCTTGGAGAGAGCCAAGTAGGTGGGAGGAGAGGAGAGTTCGTGAAACGAACTCGGAGAGGAGGGCGGAAACTTCGGCGTTTGAGATGGTTTCGCCCTCCTCTCGGAAAAGTACCCCCCCACAAGGAGCAATTATGAAACACATAGCCCTCAAGATCACCTCCCAAATGGAGGAGGATCGGGTGCCGCCCCGCTGCGGCAATTTGAAGATTTCCCCCGCCGAGGAGGACAGCATCCTGAATTCCGTGGAAAACGCTCTGCCCGAGAACAACGAGGTCGAGGCCGAGGTATTCTTCACCGAGGCGGTGATGGACGTTTCCGCCGACGGGCGGATCACCATCCGCTACGAGGAAAGCGAGCTCTCCGGCATGGAGGGCACCACCACCGAATTGATCTTCACGAAGGACGAGCCCACCCTCGTCACCCTCCGCCGTACCGGCACGGTGCGGTGCGCCCTCGTGATGGAGGAGCACCGCCAGCACTCCGGCGTGTATGAAACGCCCGTGATGCCCCTGGATCTGACGGTCACCACCCATTCTCTGACCAACACGGTCACGGAAGACGGCGGCACTCTGGACGTCTATTATTCCATACGCTTCGGCACCGTTACCTCCACCCGTACACGGCTGAAGATGGAAGTTACCGTGCGGTAAATAAGGAAATTCAGCAAGGACAAATATGTTTGCCACTTTTTCTTTGAAGCCACAGGCGCAAAGAAAAAGTTATCAAAAAGAAACGCCGTTTCTTGGGCTACGCGCCCAAACCGCGCCACCTTTTGAAAAAGGTGGACCAAAACTTTACACTCAAAACGAAAGGAGCCGCTATGACGGAAAGTGAATTTCGCGATCTTCTGAAACAGAATATTTCGGGCGGTTTCCTGTTTTACGGGGAGGAAGACTTCCTGAAAAATCACTACCGCCGGGAACTGGCAAAGGCCGTCCTCGCGGACTGCCCGGCAGATCTTTACGATTTCAATTACATCCGGCTGAGCTTGGAGGACGGGGATTTTTCCGCCCTCACCACCGCTCTCACCACCTTGCCTATGTTTTCGGAGAAAAAGGTGGTGGAGGTGTCACCCCCCGATATGGGCAGCTGGCGGGAGTCGGACAGAAAATCCTTCCTGGACGCCATCGAGGGCATCGGCGATTCCCCCGACACGGTCTTTGTTCTGATCGCCTCGCGGGGCACTTTGGATCCGGGTACGCCGAAAAAGCCCGCCTCCTTCTTCCGTGCTCTGACGAAGATCCTTACCCCCGTGGAATTCCCCTATCAGACCGGCGTGCGCCTGCGCCGCTGGGTAGAGCGTCATTTTGCCCAGGCAAATCTGACGCTGCCCGAGGAGGCAATGGCAACCCTGCTGGCCCGTTGTCCCCAGGATATGACCGGTTTGTCCGGGGAAATTGAGAAGCTGATTGCTTACTGTCTCGGAAACGGAATCACCACCCTCACGCCGGAGATCGTCCTCCACGTGAGTGCCCCCGCTTTGCGGGAGGATGCTTTTGCCCTGGCCAACGCGGTGTTGGCAGGGGATCGCACCGCGGCGCT
>JBGVJO010000086.1:0-1864 GCA_045129535.1 Eubacteriales bacterium | reverse complement strand
TCGGAATTCGATGTTGCCTTCCACGTTCTCCAGCTCGATGGCATCCTCTTCATCCACCACGTCCGGCTCAATGTCGAAGACGGTGAAGATCTTTTCTGCCGATGCAAAGGCGGACTGGAGCCAGTTGAACATTTCCGCCAGGTTCTGGATCGGGTTGAAGAACTTGGAGATGTACATATAGAATGTAACGATCAAGCTGCCGGTGATAGCCTGTCCCAAAAACTCCGTTTCCTGAATATATCCGCGGCCGCCCAAATACAGAAGGCACATAACGGAGGAAATATAGAGCATGTACACAAGGGGACGGAAAATACCGAAGACAAAGATCTGCTGCTTTTTGGCCTTGCCGAGAGCGGCATTTTTGGAGTCAAACTCCTGCTTCTTCCGTGCTTCGCGGTTGAAAATCTGAATGATTTTCATACCGGACAAATGCTCGGAGAGGAACGTATTGATATCGGTGGTACCGTCTTTTACTTTGCGGTACGCCTTACGGGAGAATTTGCGGAATATGACGGTGAAGAGAACGATGAACGGCACAAAGCACAGTACCATCAGCGTCAAACCGAAGTTCAGGCACAGCATAGCTGTCAGCACGCCCACAATGATGAATGCATTCTTGAACAGATTTACAAGAATATTGGTAAACATCATAGAGATGGCGTTGGTATCGTTGGTAACACGGGTAACCAGCTTGCCCACAGGCATGGTGTGCAGCTGGGCGTGGGACAGACTCTCGATATGGATAAACAGATCTTCACGGATACTCGAGAGGATTTTCTGCCCCGTTTTTTGGAGAACTACGGCCTGGACGTAGGAGCAGATCAGAGAAACGATCAAAATTGCCGCGTAGATCCCTACGTAGATGAACAGATCCGATACGGGGAAATCGTCCTTGATCATTTCCTCCACGTTGCCGACGATCAGCGGGGAAAGAATATCGTAGGCGATGGAGAAGAGCATCAAAAAGAGAACCAGAAGGAAGCTTTTCCAATGGGGCTTGGCATATGCCAGAAGACGGCGGGTGATCTCGGAGTCCTTCATGTTCCGATCAAATCCGATGGCCTCTTTTTTATCCTTGATGGAAAGATAAGCGATCAGAAAGATCAGCGAAAACAGACCGACGGCCGCGCCGGTAAAGAGCAAAGGGAAGTATTCACGCATTTGCAGTCACCGCCTTTCCGTGTTCTTCTTCCAAGTCGTCCAGTTTTTGCAGATCCACCATGGTGCGGTACTCGGGGCAGCTCTCATAGAGCTCAGCATGAGTGCCCACAGCGAGCAATTCGCCCTCGTCAATAAACAGGATCTTATCCATCTTTTCGATGGTAGAGATACGGTGGGCGATGAGGATGGTGGTCATTCCTGCCCGATGACGGCGCAGGTTTTCCAGAATGGATTTTTCCGTCTTTACGTCAACGGCGGAAACGGAGTCGTCCAAAATCAGAATCGGTGCATTTTTCATCAGAGCGCGGGCAATGGAAATTCGCTGCTTCTGACCGCCGGAAACGGTAACGCCGCGTTCACCCAATACGGTTTTATATTTCTCGGGGAACTCGACGATGTTTTCGTGTACGTCGGACATTTTGGCCGCATCGATCACGTCGTCCTTGGTGCCGTTGTCCGTGGCAAAGGCAATATTGCTTTCGATCGTATCGCTGAAGAGGAAATTATCCTGCGGTACGTAGGCGGCATTTCTTCGCACGGAGTGGATGGACAGAGAATTGATGTCTTGTCCGTCCAGGAAAATCGTGCCGTCGGGTACGTTGTATGTACGGAGAATCAAGTCCACCAGGGACGTTTTGCCCGAGCCGGTTTTACCGATAATACCCACGTTTTCGCCGGCATGGATTTGGAAGGATACGTTTTT
>JBGVJO010000085.1:0-1603 GCA_045129535.1 Eubacteriales bacterium | reverse complement strand
GCCCGGGATAAAAACTTGCGATCAAAGCGGGATTGGATTCTTCAAAAAGAATCAGCGCCTCTGCATCTTCGGGCTGTGCATCCATAATTGCTTGATAAAATATATTAAGTGTGGTTCCGGGTGCGGGAGCATCATTTTTTTCGATACCACATCCACACAGGGACATAAACATCAGAAACGCCAATAACATGGATAATATTTTTTTCATAGTAACACTCCTTTTTTAGTTGATGGGGCGCAGAAGATTTCTGATCAATTATCAACTAATCTGTATATCAGATTTTGAAAACTTTCTATTTATTTAAGGACTGCTCCGCGATCATTTCCGGCAGAACGGTGTAGGAAAAACAGTATTTTCCCGCCCGGATACCGTCTTTTCCGAGGCCGTCTTTCGTTCTGTCGGCGTAATTCATACCGAAAAATTTGTAGCCGCTTCCCTTGTCGTAGGAGAGCTCAAAGGTGGGATCGCAGAAGTAATCCTTTCCGTCCAGGGTAACGACGGACCACACGTGTCCCATAGTGGCATTGTAGTCACAGCTTGCCAGCGTGGATTTGATGCCCACCTGGGTCAGAAGCTGATTGTACACGTTGGCAAAGGTGACGCACACGCCGCTGTTATTCAGATAGGCGTAATAGCTGTTCTTCCGCTCGAAATCCACGAGGGCGCTGTCGTCGTACGTCATCCGCGTGCAGAGTGCGTGATAGATGGCCTTTGCCCTCTCCACGTCGCTCATATCCGGTGTGACACCGGATAGCAGCTCGTCTGCCGCTCCCAAAAACTCGTCAAGAAGCTGCCGATGCTCCGCCTCCCCGTACCGATACTCGATACGGATCGTATCCGTTTCGCCGTCGTAATGCTTGATAAACTCAAAGGGCTCGGCGCACGCGTCAAAGAGGGGGAAATCGTAATAGATCACGCTGCCCAGCATCTCCGCATACCGCTTATCGGGGCAAGAAACCTCGCTTCGGTAACTCAAAAAAGCGTCCACAAAGTCGCAGTAAAACAACGTGAAATCGTTGCCCATAAACCGTATGGTTTCCTCGGAAAGCATAAACGCGTTATAGATATACTTTCCCTGCAGAATGCTCGGCTCCAGATACTTCGGCAGAGGCGTGGACGGATCGTACAGATCGCAGGGGCCCTCCGGTGCCTTGAGTGTGGAGTCGCCGTAGCTTTCCTCCACGGTTTTCCCCACGGTGATGGTGTAGGGGAGCAGATACAGCGTCTCAAAATCATTCCGCACGAAACGGAATTCACCGTGCACGGTAACCGTTTGTCCCAAATAGACCGATTTATCCATTCCGTCATCCTTGGGATCGATCAGGCGGATGCTCGTCTGTCCGGGGAACACGGAGGGCTTCTCATAAAAGTAGGTATACGTTATATTCAGCGGCTGCTCGGGGATGATATGCCAGCCTGCCTCATCGAAGCCGATCTCGCCGACGATCACGACGCCGCCGAGGGTTTCGATATCCACGGGGGATTTCTGAGGGGGTACGGGATCCGTCCCTTCCGTGTCGGGGAAAGACGTGTCCTCCGCCTCCGTGGTATCGTTTTCCGTTGTATCCGAGGGGATCTCCCCATCCGCGTCACGGAAGAACG
>JBGVJO010000084.1:0-6393 GCA_045129535.1 Eubacteriales bacterium | reverse complement strand
CACAAAAAACGGATCCTGGACTTTCTGATCGAGCACAAGGACCGTCATTATACAATCGATGAAATTATTCAGGGGCTGAACGGCGATAAAAAGCCGGGTAAGAGCACCGTCTACCGCCAGATATCCTCACTGCTCGAGGACGGCGTAGTACGCCGCTTTGAGGCGGCAGGCGCGGACAGCTTCGTTTATCAGTATGCCGTAGGCGTGGGATGCGATCACCATTTCCATCTGAAATGCACCCACTGCGGCAATCTTCTTCACATGGAATGCGACAAACTGAGTGAGGTTCGTCGGCACATTCTGGACGATCACGGTTTTCTGATCGGCGGCAGTTCCATCATCTACGGCGTATGTGCCGATTGTCGGAAGGAGAAAACCGTATGAGACGGATTCTTTGTATTCTCCTTCTCCTTTGTGTCCTTCCCGTGGTGGGCTGCACGAACACAGTGACAATGGATGAGGGAAAAGTGCACGTGGTGGCCACCACCTTCCCCGCTTACGATTTTGCACGGGCTGTGGTGGGGGATGCAGGCACAGTAACGATGCTGATCTCCCCGGGTACGGAAACCCACTCCTACGATCCTTCCCCTCAGGACATCCGCAAAATTCAGAATTGCGATCTGTTCATCTACGGCGGCGGTGAGTCCGACGCGTGGATGGATGGTATTCTTGCTTCCATAGATATGAATATTCCCACCGTTGCCATGACGGAAGTCGTATCGCTTCTGAAGTCCCCTCACATCGAAAATCCGGATGAGGAGCACCATCACGAGCACTCAGTATACGACGAGCACGTATGGACTTCCCCTGCCAACGCGGCCTTGATCGTTGCGGCAGTGCGGGACAAGCTGGCGAAGATCGACGCGGATAACGCCGATTTGTACCGCGCACAGGCAGAGGCGTATATAAAGGAGATTGAGACGCTGGATGCGGAATTTGCCGATCTCGTACAAAATGCCCCGCGGAAAACGGTACTGTTCGCGGATCGGTTCCCGTTTCTCTATTTTGTTAATCAGTATGGACTTACCTACCACGCGGCCTATCCCGGCTGTGCCGAGAAGACCGAGCCCGGTCCGAAAACCGTGGCTATGCTGATCGATATGGTCAGGGATGAGAGTGTTCCCGCCGTATTCTACACGGAATTCTCCGATCAGCGACTGGCGGATGCGATCTGCGAAAAGACCGATGCCGTCAAGCTGCTTTTCCACTCCTGTCACAACCTGTCCAAAAAGGATTTCGTCGCCGGTGAGACCTATGTGTCCCTGATGCGGCAGAATCTGAATAATCTTCGAAAGGCTTTGTATTGATGGCTTTGATTCAATGTAAAAACGTGTCCCTGGCCTACGACGGCACCGTGGTAGCGGAACAGCTGGACTTTTCTGTACGGCGCGGTGAATATCTGTGCATTGTGGGCGAAAACGGCTCCGGAAAAAGCACGCTGGTGAAGGGACTGCTGGGGCTGATGCGGCCGCTCACCGGTACGATCGAATACGGCGACGGTCTGACGCAGCGGGATATCGGGTATGTACCTCAGCAGACCAGCGTACAAAAGGACTTCCCCGCCAGTGTGCGGGAGGTAGTGCTCAGCGGTACCATCGGTCGATTCGGGCATTCCTTGTTCTATTCCGCCACTCAAAAGGCCACCGCCTACCGGGCCATGGATCGTTTGGGTATCCGCGAATTGGAAAAGTGTTGCTATCGGGAATTATCCGGCGGTCAGCAACAGAGGGTGCGATTGGCACGGGCTCTTTGTGCGGCTGGACAGCTGCTCCTGCTGGATGAGCCTACGGGGGGTCTGGACCCTGTGGTCAGCGGAGATTTTTACGCTTTGATTGAGGAATTGAACCGCAAAAACGGCATCACGGTGATTATGGTTTCCCACGATATGGGTATGTCCATGAAAAGCGCCACCCACGTGCTCCACATGAAGCACCGCCCACTCTTCTTCGGAGAACGGGATGCCTATCTCGCCTCCGAGGCCTACAAACAGTTTGCGGGAGGATACGACCATGCTTGAGAATTTCCTCTCTATGTTCACCTATCCCTTTATGATCCGTGCGCTTATCGTGGGCAGTCTCGTGTCTCTGTGTGCCGCGCTCCTCGGTGTCAGTCTGGTACTGAAGCGATATTCCATGATCGGCGACGGCCTTTCCCACGTAGGATTCGGTGCGCTGGCTGTTGCCGCAGTCTGCAACGCTGCTCCGCTGGCGGTGGCTATCCCCGTGGTGGTAATTTCCGCTTTCTTCCTGCTTCGGCTCAGCGAGAATAGCAAAATCAAAGGAGACTCCGCCATTGCGGTGATCTCCACGGCGGCTTTGGCCGCCGGTGTGCTGGTGCTGTCTTTGGGCGATGGCGTGAATACGGATATTTACAACTACATGTTTGGCAGCATCTACGCTATGAGCGGTGAGGACGTGGTGTGGAGCCTTGTTCTCAGCTCCATCGTTCTTGTACTGTTCGTTCTTTTGTACCATCGCATTTTCGCCGTTACGTTCGACGAGTCCTTTGCCCGGGCGGCAGGACTGCGGGCCGGGGCGTACAATATGGTCATCGCGGCACTGACGGCCGTGACCATTGTTCTCGGCATGCGAATGATGGGTGCGATGCTGATCTCCGCCTTGATCATCTTCCCCGCCCTCACCTCTATGCGGGTATTCAAGACCTTCCGCCGGGTGGTGATTTCCTCCGCCGCGGTGGCAGTGGTCTGCTTCTTCGTGGGCATTACGGGATCATATCTGCTCGATCGGCCCGGTGGTGCCAGCGTGGTGCTGACCCACGTGACCGCTCTCCTTCTGTTCTCCTTTGTGGGAATCATGATCCGTCGTAAAAAGAACTGACTCGGAAAGGATTCGAATATGGGACTTTTCAAAAATCTGTTTAAAAGTAAAAACCCGAACAGCAAGCGATACCGCCGGGATATGGCAAAGCATCTGGACGGTCGGGCGCTCAAATGCGTTCTTGAAAAAAAAGAAGACGGAATTGAGGAAGTGATCGGTCACAGCGGATCCATCATTGTCAAGGGGGACGAGATCCTGGTGTACGCCAGCCTGGACGTGATTTTGCGAACGAAGATCGTGGATCTGTCCGCCTGGGAACTCCTTTCCCTGGAAGGCGTGGTCATTACCGCACCGGATCTGGAGCACGGCGGCAAGGTTCGCCAGATCGTGGCCTACTACAAATACTGGCGAAACGTGGAAAACTGAACCACATAAAAATACTCCCGTATACATCTCGTATACGGGAGTTCTTTTTTATTATCAGATGGTCATGTGCACCGGGATACCCTGGTTGTAGATGATCTGGGGCTCGCCCTGGATCAGGGGAAGCAGGTATTCCAGGCAGGCGTCGGTCACGTTGTTGCAGCGCTCGGTGATGAACTCATCCGGCACCTTACGTTCCTTATTAGCAATGTGAGTGATCTCGGAGGTCTCGTAGGATACGGCGTAGCCGTTGGCCTCGGGAGCACGAACGATGGCGATCATGCATCCGGTTGCACCGAGAATCGCGGCCTGCACACCGGCGCTGCCGGCAGAGGCGGATTCGGTCAGATCGGTCAGAGATGCGCAATGCGCGGCACAGCGCTGGGTCAGGCTCAACTCAACCGAGCGAACCTTGCAGCCGAATTCACGCTTAACAGCGTCCTCCAAAGTCTTGGCGGTACCTGCCAGGTAACGGTGGCCGAACACGTCCTTCACGCCGCTCTGATCTCCCTCGCCCACGTAAGTACCGTTGGCAAAACGGATACCCTCGGATACAGCGATAACCAGATTGGGCTTCTTCTCGAAGGCGACACGGATATCGTTAAAGAATGCCTGCATAGAGAATACGGACTCAGGCAGATAAACGAAATCGGGAGCAGCACCGCCCAGGATACGGGGCAGAGCAGCGGAGGCGGTCAGCCAGCCTGCATCACGTCCCATGATTTCCACGATGGTAACGGCAGGAACGGTGTATACCGCACAGTCGCGGACGATCTCCTGCATCTGGGATGCGATGAACTTAGCGGCGCAGCCGAAGCCGGGAGCGTGGTCGGTGCCGGGCAGATCGTTGTCGATAGTCTTGGGGAGACCAACCACACGCATATCGTAATCGTGAGCGGCGATATAGCGGCTCAGCTTTTCAACGGTATCCATGGAATCGTTACCGCCGATATAGAAGAAGTAACGAACGTCGTGCTCACGGAACTTCTCGATCAGTCGGTCAAAGAACGCCTCATCCTGTGCGGGATCGGGCAGTTTCTTACGGCAGGAGCCGAGGCCGGCTGCAGGGGTCTGGGAGAGGATCTGCAGCTTCTCCTCGTTGGCCGTTCCATCTTCGTTTTTAAAGATCTCACCGAGATCTACAATGCGTCCGTCGAGGAAACCCTCGATACCGTTACGCATACCGTACAGCTTTGTGATGCATCCCTCGGATTCCTTGGAAAATGCGCTGCGGATCACGCCCGCAAGGGTTGCATTGATGGCGGCGGTGGGGCCACCGGACTGGCCGACAACTGCGGCACCGATCAGTTTGTTCATAGTCATTCACCAGGCTTAAGCCATTCCTTATAAAAGTATATAAATAATTATAATTGGATTTGCCCGGCAAGTCAATATTATGGGGAAAATTCGCCGCAAATATTACGGATGCGACGGCCCAATGTGACAATCTTTTCACCCTGTGGCAGGTATAATGAATAAAAAGAAATCATATGAGGTAAGGATATGCAGACACAAACAGCAAGGGTATCCATAAGCTTGGGAGGAAACGATATGTTATGCTCGATCCACGGGGATATTGATCACCACAATGCGCGGGTGATCCGTATGCAGATCGATGATGAATTGTACAAGCAGCGGCCGAGAAAGCTGACGCTGGATCTTTCACGGGTAGAGTTTATGGACAGCTCCGGCCTGGGGCTCATTCTGGGACGGTTCAGTAAAGCATCGGAGATCGGAACGGAATTCACCCTTCTCAATCCCGCAGACAGTGTGCGAAAAATCCTGGACGTGGCCGGTATCGCACGCGTGATCAAAATAGAAAGGAAAAAGTAATTGCCATGAAAGAAAGAAGAAAGCCAACCAATGAGGTACGTCTGGTACTGCCCTCCAATTCCATAAATGAGGGATTCGCCCGCGGGGTCAGCGCCGCATTCGTTTCTCAGGTAAATCCCACCATCACAGAACTTTCCGACGTAAAATGCGCCGTGTCGGAGGCAGTAACCAACTGCATCGTCCACGCCTATGCGGACACCATCGGCCTGATCTACATAACGATGAAATTATACGAAAACAGAGAATTCCGTATCGAGATCAAGGACAAGGGGAGAGGGATTCCCAACATTGAAGAGGCTATGCAGCCCCTGTTCACCACCGATAAGGAAAACGAGCGAAGCGGTATGGGCTTCACCATTATGGAAAACTTCATGGACTCTCTGAAAGTTACCTCCGTAGCAGGCGGCGGCACGAAAGTCGTGATGAGCAAGCGGTTTTCCGCCATCCCCCGTCTGAAATAACATGGGAGAGGATAAAAACCGTTTTGCGGACAACCACGCCCTGCTGATACGGGCACAGGCTGGTGATCGCGCTGCCACGGCGGAACTGATGGACAAAAACGGCGGTCTCATCCGCGGGATTGCGAACCGATTTCGCAATCGGGGTGCGGAATACGAGGACCTTCTGCAGATCGGCTCCATCGGTATGCTGAAAGCCATCCGCAGCTTTGACACGGAGCGTGGTACGCAGTTCTCCACCTACGCCGTCCCGCTGATCATCGGAGAGATACGGCGGTATTTACGGGACGACGGCCCCGTAAAAATAGGACGGCGGGTAAAAAAGCTTAGCGCTTCCCTATTGGCCGCTCGGGAAAAGTTTATCCGTGAAGAAGGGCGTGAACCACAGCTTCACGACTTGGCTGTGCAGTTCTCCATCAGCGACACGGAGGCAGCCATGGCGCTGGAGGCTCTGTCCCCCGTGCGCTCGCTCAGCGAATCGTTGGGGGATGAGGACGGTGATTTTTCCCTGGAAAATCTGTTGTCCTCCGAGGACCCGATTGAGCGCCGCACGGATCAGATCGCCCTCAAAGAGGTAATCGATTCCCTGCCGGAGCAATGGCGGAAAATCCTGTTTCTCCGCTACTTCCGGGAGTGCTCCCAGCAGGCAACGGCCGATGCGCTGGGGCTTACGCAGGTGAAGATATCCCGGGAAGAAAAAAAGATCTTCGCCCATATGAAAGAGCCACTGACAAAATAAAAGCCACCGCACCGGCGGTGGCTTTTGCAATTTATTCTTCTTTTCCGTAAACGGCCCGGGCACCTCCGCCCTCCTCCAGATCGTCCGATATTTCATCGGTATATTCTTGTGGGATACGGAAGTCTTCTTTTCCGGTCAAGCCGTCCTTGTTCATCATCTGTTC
>JBGVJO010000083.1:0-7637 GCA_045129535.1 Eubacteriales bacterium | reverse complement strand
CCGTGGTGCCTTTTCCCTCATAGTATTTGAAAGAAAGATGGAGGAACAAATCTCCCGTTACGGGATTGTATTCCAACGTTCCCTGATACGCACCACGGGGCTCGGTGCCTGCCTGATAGGATTCTACGGTGACCTTGTCCTCGTTTATGGTGATCGTGCGGTGCACAAGACCCGATACCGTTAAGACTTGACAACTGTGTGTGCCACTCAACTCACCCGTATACGGTACGCCGTGTTGCAAAATCGTTTCCTTGGCGGGAGATACAGGCTCTACCGTAAAGGAAACAATGGCACTTCGTGCAGTATTATCGGCCAAATTCGCTTTGGTTTCTGTGCTAAACCAGTCGTATTTCTTTTCCGTAAAGCAGAAATAGGCGTAATGTGACTCATCTAGTGTCAACAGATAATAATAGGTGTGGGCGAGTTGGGCTTCCACACGCTCCAGCTGGCCGCTGTGGATCAAATCTTCCCTCATGCCCTTGGGAATGACGGCACGGAATGTCTTTGTGGGATAGCTCCAGCCGTCCTCCACGGAATATTCATCGACCAATTCCATATCATAGGCCGCGGCGTACCCTTGCGATGCAAGGCTTACCACGTGAACGGGATCGCAGCCGTCGTCGCAGCGCAGAATCCGGCAGTCGTCGATTCTGAATATGCTTCTGTCTATAGAAAGGGTGACCGATCCTATACCGAAGATGGGTGTGTCCGCCGTGCGGTTTACGTCATCACAGCGATAGATGAGCCGGTTTTCCAAGGTTTCCCATATCTTGTCCTGACCCGAAAGTGCAGGCTCTGCCGGCGTTGTGTCCTGGGACACCGTGTCGCTGGGAAGGATATCGTTTTGCTTATGGCAGGAGGAGAAAGGCGTCACCACCACGCACAAAAGCAACAGAATCAGTATGAAATATTTGGTGAAGGCATTGTCTTTCATATATAAACTCCTTTCGGCAGGGTGTGTTTTTGTTTTTGTTTCATCTGTTAGACGGCGCCCGTCGAAAAAAGTTCCTGTGAGGCAAAAAATATGAAAAACTATCCCGTGAAATAGGTTGTAAAGAGATGATTTATTCTTTGTGCGTGAGCAATCGGTAGGGGGAATCTTCGGAGTATATCTCCCACTCGTCCCATTTTCGGAGAAAATCCTGCATCGGTGCGTGGAGGGATTCGTATGTCAGATCCCCTCGCTTATTCAGCCCATCCTCTGCAAGCATTAAATTATAAACAACTCGCAGATCCGCACATAGGAGTGAAATAAACTGCCATTCCCCCTCGGAGACGGATCCATCATGCAGAATTCCCTCGACGGGTGTTCCGTTTATGGTGGCTGAATAAGTGCATCCCATAGCAAGGGAAAGAGCGCGAGTCGTAGGGAGTGTACCAAAATTCCGCCGGAATGTATTGTAATACCAATACTCTTCAGACTGTACCAATATATTTATAGAACTAAGGTTTTGGCTGACATATTCACTGTGCCCGTATGTGTACTCTTCGGTGTGCAAGGCGTGCTCCAGCGTATAAACGACCTGATGGACCGCATAATACAGATCGTTGAGCTGCTGTTTTTTTGCATTCTCAATTTTTACCCACACAGAGATCAGGCTGGCTGACAGACCCAGGAGAAGACCGCTTAGGATAAAAATAACCATCACGCTTTTTCGTATTTTGCGGTGTTCATCCCGAATATAGGCGTCCCATTTGCTGCAAACGCTTTTGCCCGCTGCGGCGATTTTGCGGGGGAGGGCAAGAAATAATGCGCGGATTTTTTCCCGTCGAGCCAATTTTTGCAGAAACTGTTGATACGCCGCTTCTTTTTCATCCGCTGAAATTTCCTCGTCCCATGTATAATGACGGAAATGCATCGAAGGCGGAGAGGAGGGGAAAGCATCTGTTTTGTCCCCGGGTATAGCAGATGGCTGCGGCAGCATCGCCAATGCCAACTGATCCGCAACGCAATCCAGGTTCATAGCTTCGTCGATTATAATATTCTCCATGGCACGGCCAAGGCCAGACAAGCGTTCGGTATTAGCATGTATCTCATCCCGGTACGCCGTGAATATTTCGCAGATCCTTTCTGGGGAGGACTGCATAATGCCGATCTGTTCTAAGGTAAAATCTGCCCGTCGAAGTGTCCCAACGGTCAAGAGATCGCGTAAGGTTTTGGCATCATACTCCCGATAGGTTCGTCCGTTTTTTTCGGCTGTCGGCGGCCGGATCAAACCTTTGCTTTCGTATAATCGAATCGCTTTTTCCGTCAATCCGCAGTATTTTGCCGCTTCTTTGATTTTCATAGAGCATCCTCCTTACTATGTGCTACGAAAAGTGTAGCATATGCCCTTGGGGTATTGTCAAGAAGCAACCTGTATTTTTATAAAAAACAGCACCTGCATAAAACAGATGCTGTTTATTTTGGCGGAGGGTGTGGGATTCGAACCCACGTGGGATTGCTCCCAAACGGTTTTCAAGACCGCCTCGTTATGACCGCTTCGATAACCCTCCGTATGTATGTTCAAGTTCAAACGAACTTAACGTTCCTTATTCAATTTTCTCGGCTCCGCCTCGTTATGTCCTGTTGCGGTGCCCGAAATTTTTCGTTCGCTATAGCTCACAAAATTTCGACCGCTGCCACTCCTTATGCCTCGCTCGATCTGCCACCGGCAGCGCTCGGCAACGTCCCCGCTTCGATAACCCTCCGGGTGATTTCGTCCCGATTATCTTATCACACGGCGGCGGATTTGTCAAGTTTTCCTTGTGTATTTATGGGCGGGAGGTGGTATACTAACAAAAACGTATGCGGGGTGACGGAATGGAAAACCAAACGGAGAAACTACTGCGGGAGATCTACAAGGAGGCGCAGGGCGGATGTGAGACCGTGTGCGGCATCACGCCGCGGATCCACGATCGCCGATTGTTGGCGGAAACGGCGCGGCAGATGGAGATGTACTCGGACTGCACGAATCGGGCGGAGCAGATGCTGCAGGACAAAAATCTGGGCAGCGTTACGTTCTCTGCCCTCGATCGGATTTCTCTGCGGGGCGGTGTGTGGCTGGAAACCATGGATATGCGCGATGCCGCCTCCATTGCCGATTATTTGCAGAACAATTTTCGCGCCAGTGCGGCGCGGATGAGGAACACAGTCGACCGTTTTTCCCACACGGACTGTGATGCGGATGCCTTGGCGTTGGGCAGGAGATTATCCGCCGCAGAGGCGGCGGAGGCGGAGGCCTTGCGAAGGTTGTCCATACAATAAGATGAGGCTGTTGCCTGCGGCAACAGCCCTTTTGCTATTTTAGTTTGAAAAAACGCCTCAAAAGCGGAATCAGCACCTTAGGTGATTTTACGATAACGATCTTCATACCGCCACCTCCTCTGTTCTTGTTACAGTATATGTAAAAGAATCAGATTGGTGACACACCGCTCTCGATCAGTAAAACGGGGCCGCCGGAGACGGTGATTTCCGCCCCCTGGCCTACGATCTCGTTGCTGACAGCATAAGGATGGGCGCGGTGCAGCGGTGCTTCCGACAGGGGATATTTGCAGCCCGATACGGAAGCCGTTGCCCGATCCAGGGCGATCAGGGAAAAGTAACGGAACCCCTCGGGGGACAGGTGTACGGTTTCGTCGGACAATACCCGAGCCCGGTTATCTCCGTCGCACAGAATGGCGCTCACACCGTCCTGCTTCAGCTTTTCCAAAAGAAACAGATTGGACAGGGAATGATCGATCCGTCCGCCGGTGCCGCCCAGAATGGTAATATCCCGTGCGCCGTGACGGATGGCGATGTCGCAGGCCAGCATGGTGTCCGTATCGTCCTTCTCGGAGGGGACACGGATAATCTGTGCCGGCGTCTCCTCCGGCATGGGGGAGGAATCAAAATCTCCGGCGATGATGTGGGGCGTTACACCACATTTTTGGGCGGTGATCTGCCCGGAATCGGCGGCAATGATGAGATCCGCCGTCCGCATGGACGCAGGAATCCGATCGATGCGGCAATGCCCGCCCACGAAGATCAATGCAGAATGGATGGAGGTATCAGCCATGGCGGGACCTCTCTTCCTTCCGGCGTTTCCAATCCGGCGTCTTCTTCAGATCCTCGTATATGGCCACAAAGCTCTTGTGGCGGCCGCGGCTGATCTTTCCTTCCCGGATTGCTTCCAGAATGGCGCAGCCTTCCTCTTTGGTGTGAGAACATTTTGTATATCGGCAGTTGCCTAAATGATCGCGGAATTCACGGAAGGATTCCGGCAATTCAGCGGGATCAAAGAAATTGAACTGTGTGAAGTCCAACAGGGAAAAACCGGGCGTGTCTGCGATCAGGCAGATCTGCTCTCCCGCCTCAAAGGGGAACAGCTCCACGTGGCGGGTGGTTTGACGACCGCGCTCCGTTTTGCGGCTCACGTCTCCCGTTTTCAGAGAAAGACCGGGGAACAGCTGCATCATCATAGTGGATTTACCGGCGGCGGATGCCCCGGCAAAGGCGGCTATGACGGGATGATCCTTGGTGGGCAGGGAGAGTATGTACTCCCGGAGGGCTTGTATAGAATCCGGGTTGTCCACAGAAACGACAAACGTAGAAAATCCGGCATCCGCATAAATACGGCGAATGGACTCAGATGCGGTAGGATCCAGATCCTGCTTGGAGATTACCACCACAGGCTCGATGTGATTGACCTCCGCGATGGAGATCAGTTTATCCGCTGTCAAAAGGTCCGGTGCCGGATGGGCGGACGGGATCATCAAAAACAGATGAGTCAGATTGGCAAGGGGAGGGCGCACCAGCGTGTTGGTACGGGGGAGAATCTCGTCGATCACATATTCGGCGTCTGCCGAATGTCCTCTCTGCCTGGCGGGAGTATCGCTGTCCCGCTGGATCAAAACGGTATCCCCGGGCAGGGGGGTGATTTTTTCATGGCGGAAGATACCGCGGGCACGGCAGGACAAAACGGACGAGCCGGGCGTAAGCGGCAAAGGGCAGACTCCGAAGAGCCCGCCCACACCGCGAATCAGTATTCCTTTTTTTCTGTTATCACCGTTCATTGTTTCAGTCCCTGTTCAGAAAAACATCAAGCCAGCCGAAAGGATCATCATCCTCCGTTTCCGGGGCATCGCCAAATCCATCCTCGGGCTCCCAGTTGGCGTAGGGATCATCCGGATCGGTGGGAGGTGTTGTGTCAAAGGGATCCTCGGGGAAGGGATCGGAGAGATAGTCCGGTCCGCCGCTTACAACGAAGCTGATCTTGGTATTGGCGTGTACTACCTTGAACGCGGCTATATCCTGAGAGAGGATGGTGCCTGCCGGCTTGTTGGATTGCTGATAGGTAACGGTGCCCACCTGCAATCCCGCGGAGAGAACCTTACGCAGTGTCTGCACCTCGTTCTGATCCAAAAATTGGGGAACGACCACAGTACCTACAGCCGGACCCTGGCTGGCATAAATGATAACGGTATCCCCTTTTTTCATCAGGGTGGTGGCTTCCGGCTCCGTGCTAACCACAGCACCTACCTCAAAGGTCTCGCTGTAGATTCGCTCTACCCGAACCGTCAGATCCATCTTTTTCAAGAGAGTGGATGCCTCGCGGTAGTCATACATGACCACGTCGGGGAGGTGGAAGGTTTCCGCACCCCGGCTGATGGTCAGGGTAACGGTGCAGCGCTGCTGTCCCGGTGTTACCTTGCGGTGCTCACCGCCACGGGGTTCCTGGTCTATGATGGTGCCTGCCGGATGATCGGGGTCGTATTTGTATTCCGGGGCGCCCAGCGTATAGTATTCGGATTTGTTGAACCAATCCTCCAGCTGCGTGGAATAGGTCTTGCCGACGAAATCCACTACCTTGATGGTTTCCGCTTTTTGGGTGGTGTTGTTCAGGAAGATGGCGCTGATGGCGTAGGCACCGCTGACGGCTGCCACGCCGAGGAAGGCCAAAGTAACGCCCAAAATGATGGGAAGCATGGTGTGGCTTGCCCGATGGGGCTTGCGGGGCTTGGCCTTACGAACCTCGCGGAACACGATATGGGGATTTTCCTTCAGACGCAGAAGATGCTTCAGCATTTCCTTTGCGTTCTGATAGCGATCCACGGGATTTTTCTCCATCGCCCGCATAATGATCTGTTCCAGACCTATCGGCAACGCGTTGTTTACCTTGCGGGGAGGCTGAGCCTTTTCATTCACCTGCATCAGGGCTACGGATACGGGGCTGTCCGCATCAAAGGGAAGACGGGCACATCCCATTTCGTACATAAGCACACCCAGAGAGTACAGATCGCTGCGGGCGTCGATGGGATGTCCGCTGGCCTGCTCGGGGCTGATATAGTATACGGTACCGATGGCCTTGTCGGTCATCGTAACGGTTTCTGCATTGGGCAGCTTGGCAATGCCGAAGTCCATCACCTTAATCAGGCCGTTTTTCAGAAGCATAATGTTCTGCGGCTTGATATCGCGGTGAACGATGCCCTTGGCATGAGCGTGTTCCAGCGCATTCAGGATCTGTTCGGAGTAGCTGATGATTTCTCTGACAGAGAGGATGCCCTTGCGGGTCATATAATTCTTCAGCGTAATGCCTTCCACGTACTCCATGACGATATACTTTACGTTGTCCCGTACGGAAACGTCGTAAATATTCACGATGTTGGGATGGGAGAGCATAGCGACGGCTTTGGATTCGTTGATGAAGCGACGGACGCTTTGTTCATCCGCAGCGATCTCATCCCGCAGCATTTTTACGGCCACGATGCGCTTCATGAGCAGATCGATGGCCTTGTATACCACGGCCATACCGCCAACGCCAATGATTTTATCGATTTTGTATCGGTTGTCGAAGACGACACCCACGTATCTTTCAAACTTATCCATCCGAGTATCGGCTTCCTTTTCAGCAGTTTTCCAGCTTAATGACTACGGCGGTGATGTTGTCCGTACCGCCATAGCTGTTGGCACGGGACACCAGCGTGTCGGCTTTTGCGGAAACGTCCGTATCCGCGGAGAGGATCTCGGCCAATTCATCCTGAGCGATGTGATTGCTCAGACCGTCCGAGCAGAGAAGCGCGTAGGCGGCCATGCCGGCAAAATCGATCTCCGTGACGAATACGTCCGCATCCACGCTGGATTCGGTGCCCACCGCCCGGGTGATGATGTTGCGGTTCTGGGCAGTGCGGGCTTCCTCGGCGGTGATCCGACCCGTATCTACCAGATACTGTACGTAGGAGTGATCGTGGGTGATCTGCTCGATCTGATCCCCGTGGGAGATGTACATACGGCTGTCTCCCACGTTTACCGTGTAGACGGTTTTACCCACGATCAGCACGGCCACCAGCGTGGTGCCCATACCGCGGAGGGATTCGTCCTCCTCTGCCCGCAGAAAGACCGCCTTGTTGGAGGTTTCCGCCGCAGAGCGCAGAGCACGGTGGATCTGCGCATCGGTGCATTCGATGGTGTGCTGCTCGGTGATATGGTTCTCTACGAAGGCGTCCATGGCGGAAACGAAGCAGTCCGTAGCGGTGCAGCTGGCCTCACGGCCACCGCGTGCTCCGCCCATACCGTCGCAAACGACGGCCAGAAGAATGCCCGGCGCGTATTCTTTTATGGAGAAGTTGTCCTGGTTGACGGTACGTTTCATACCCACGTCGGTTTTACCGCAGTACTG
>JBGVJO010000082.1:0-3550 GCA_045129535.1 Eubacteriales bacterium | reverse complement strand
ATGCCCGGATCAAAATAGAGCCGGCCGTCCGCATAGGCAACGGCCCATTCGGGGTGCACCTTGGCCGGGCTGCCATCGGGCAGATTCTCCACGTTCACGTTGGGTTTCGCTTCCGAGCCGGTGGACACGCGCAAGGGATTGACCCAGGCGTGCACAAAAATATTCCGCTGATGCGCCTGCTCCACCATATACGAAAGGGGGTCCATTACCAATTTACCGTTGGTGGAAAGAGCACGGGATACGGGGAAAATATCCGATTTATACAACGCATCGCAAGCGGGACGCACCTGGAAGTACACCGTGTTCAGGCCGGTTTCCTCCATCGTGTCCAGTATGCTGTCAATCTCCTTTTTCAGAGAGGCGGCACTCAGATCCGTCTTCGTGGGAAAATCAATGTTATATACCGACGCTATAAAAACGCCACGCACTTCGCTGGCAGGATCGATCAGCGCCATAAGAGACGGCGCATCCACCTCCGCCGCTATCGGCAAAAGGGGGCAGGAAACCACTTCCTCCTCGGTTTTCCCGCAGCCGCTCAAAGAAACGGCGGAAAGAAGCACCAAAAGAAGAAGCAGCCGTGCACACGCTCTGTAAGTAAATTTCCCCATCTTGCATTACCCCGTAAGAGAACAGTTTCTTTTTATAGTATGCGGGATATACGTCTTCTATTATATGATACCACACACCCGACCAAAATCAAGCCTATGTGTGTGAACATTCTGTTTTTCGCGGAATTACAGCAAAGAAAAGGACTGCCGAAAAGCGGCAGTCCTTCCACGGATATTCTTTATCCCTCGTAGCCCGTATCCTCAGAGCCGATGAGCATATAGTCCGCCGGATTCACCAAAACTCCGTCCACTTCCAATTCATAGTGCAGATGAGGCGATTCCGCCACCTCCGCAAGGGCACTCTCACCGATGGAGGCAATCTTTTCGCCCGCTTTTACTCTTACACCCGTTACAATGCTTTCAGGCAGCTGAGGGGACAGATTCTTATAGATGCTGCGGGCTCCGCCCGTATGCTCGATGGTGAGGCAGGTGCCCATCATCGGATCCTCCCAGATTTCCCCGACGGTGCCGTCAGCGGTGGCGCACACCGATGCACCGGCCGCAGACACGATGTCCACACCGGAATGGGTGCGATAATCGTTCATCGTCAAGGAATACACGGGAACGTCCAGGGCGTGGGACTTGGAGATCATTCCCGAAAGGGGAGAGATAAAGTCGGGAAGCTTCTCTTCCGCAATCGCGGGCTCCGCCTCCTCCTTGGGCTCCATAGCCGGGGTGGTATCCGATGTCTTGGGTGCATCTGTGTCCACAGGAGCCGAAGTGGACGGCACGTCGCTTCCCTTATGCGGGGACGTGTCGGGTGTCTTGACATCCGTTGCGCCGGATGAATCCTGCGGCACAAAAGGTTGCGGCTTTTCACGGCGGTCCTGCATCAGCGTAAGGCAAATCAGCACGGTGGCAAAGGCCAGGATCACGGCAAGGGTGATTACCAAGGCGCGGTTTTGTCTGCTTGCGTGGTTTGTGTTGTTCATTTCTCATACCTTTCTCCCCGATTTGATACATACGGGGGTGGATTTTCTGTTCCGACGAAGGTATTTTTTCCACAAATCACGCAATTATGCGGGAATAGGGATATTTCTTGGTAAAATCACGTCATAAAATTGACTTTTCACCCCGTTTGTACTATAATGAAAATATAGAATCGTAAGATACAAAGGAGCCGCTATGATACTGATCGAAAGAACCTCCGTTATGAATCTGGACAACGCCATCCGCGGTGCGCGGAATCCTATGAACAGCTGGGCAAAAAGCGACAGCGCTTATAACGAAGACGGCGTCTTCACCCTCGGTCCCGTGGACGTGGACTTCGGCCATCGGCTGGCCGTAGCCGGAACGGATCACAGAAAATTCCTGCGGCAGATCTTCGTATCCGTGGATATTACCGCGCCTCTGTACTGGTGGAAAGAATTTGACACCTACAAGGTGGGTACGGTAGCCAACTCCTGCTCCACCATGCACAAGATCCACGCCAAATCCTTTGAAAGATCGGACTTCAGCTGTGACCGTATGAGCGAGGAGGCCCTCGCCTGTCTGGATTCCGTCATTGCACTTTTGGAAAAGCAGCGTGTGAATTTCGTGGAAACCAAGGAGCTTTCCTACTGGCATGATATGATCCAGCTCCTTCCCTCCTCCTACAACCAGATGAGGACCTGCACGCTGAATTACGAAAACCTGAGCAACATCTACTATGCACGCCGCTACCACAAGCTGGCCGAGTGGCACACGTTGTGCGACTGGATTATGTCCCTCCCCTATGCGAAAGAGTTTATCGCCGTAAAAGAATAAAGAAAATCCCGCAGGATCATTCCTGCGGGATCGTTTTTTATACTGTTTTTATAGGATTGCTGTCAAAAAACAGGCACTCCGCACCGGCAAGGCGGCGGCACAGATCCGCCAGACGGGAAAGCACGGGAGCTTCCGTATGATAGTGGCCTGCCTGGACGATGTTGATGCCGTCATCGGCAGCATCAAGCGTGATATTATAGCCCGCGTCACCGGTAACGTACGTATCTGCGCCCGCTGCTTTGGCAGCGTAGATAAAATCACCGCCACCGCCGCCAATCATAGCCACCATTTTAACAGGACGGTTTCCCGCAAACTGCACGACGGAGCATCCTAACGCCTGCTTTACATGGGCTGCAAAGGCCTCCGGGGACATTTCCTCGGGGAGATGAGCAATACGGCCCAGGGTGGGGGCCTCATCATCACCGAAGCAGCCGGCGGCAGTCAGTCC
Organism: Eubacteriales bacterium; assembly: GCA_045129535.1. Lineage (GTDB taxonomy): Bacteria > Bacillota > Clostridia > Oscillospirales > CAG-272 > SIG701. The sequence continues at coordinate 748 of JBGVJO010000082.1, read as the reverse complement.
CAGCGCGTCACAAAGCGCATCGTTGACACCGCCCTGTCCAGCATCCAACCGGGTATGGAAGGACATCACGGCCAGATTGCCCCGGATCGCGGTCAGCGTCCGATCTCCGCTCAGGAAATCGGGATCCAAGGTCTTCAGAGGACGGAACAGCATAGGGTGGTGGGTAAGGAGCACCTGGCATCCTTCTTTTACCGCATAGTCAATGGCCTCGTTGCTTGCATCCAGCGCCAGAAGCACCCGTTTCACTTCCATATTCGGATCGGCACAGACCATCAGTCCGTCGTTATCCCAGGAGCAGGAAAGGGAGCGAGGATACATTTCATCCAAGGCACGGTACAAATCTCGAATCGTCATAGGGCGACACCTTCTCTTTCTGCAACAGTATATAATTCCGACAGCAGTGCATCTTCAAAATCTGTCGGCAATTCGCCGGCCAAAAGGCCCTTTTGCCGTTTCTCCACGGAACGGATTTCCCGGATCAGATAATCCGCAAACAGGGGATTTCCTGCACTGCCCCGCTGAATATGGGCCACGCCGAGCAAATACTCTCCGGGAGTAAAATCGCGGACGATTCCGTCGTAGGACACGTGGATACAGGTGTAAACCTTCCCTGCGGCACCGGCCAGCTTTTCATCCTCGACCCGATATCCGCGGCGGGCAAGGTATTCGCGCAGATCGGCTGCCTTGGACATGGGCTGTAAAACACATTTCACGCCCTCCTCACGGGTGTAAGGAGCGTTTTCCAAAA
>JBGVJO010000081.1:0-8896 GCA_045129535.1 Eubacteriales bacterium | reverse complement strand
ATTGAAGTTTCCCTGCTGTCCGGCATCATCGCCGACGAGCTGGGCTGCGATTCCACCATTGCCAAGCGCGCCGGTCTGCTTCACGACATCGGTAAGGCGCTGACCCAGGAGGTGGAAGGATCCCACGTACAGCTGGGTGTTGAGCTGGCTAAGAAGTTCAAGGAATCCGCTGACGTGATCCACGCCATCGAATCCCACCACGGCGACGTAGAGCCCCGCACTCTGCTGGCTATGATCGTGCAGGCGGCAGACGCCATCTCCGCGGCTCGCCCCGGCGCACGCCGTGAGAATCTGGAAAATTACATCAAGCGGCTTACCCGCCTTGAAGAGATCGCCAACAGCTTCGGCGGTGTGGAGAAGAGCTTTGCTATCCAGGCAGGCCGAGAGCTCCGCATCATGGTGAAGCCGGAACAGATCAAGGATGACGACATGGCACTCGTTGCCCGCCAGATCGCCCAGAAAATCGAGGGTGAATTGGAGTACCCGGGTCAGATCAAGGTCAGCATCATCCGCGAAAATCGGGCAACCGACTACGCAAAATAATCATAGAATTGAGGGAGTTGCCGCATACTGTATGCAGCAACTCCTGTTTTTCATTCACTTTCGATCTGCTAAGATTTATTATTAAGGCCGCCGGAGCCAAGGAAGAAGGTGGTGCAGGAGGAGGAAAACTTCGGCGTTTGAGATGGTTTCCTCCTCCTGCATAAAAAAGACGAAAGATATTCCTGTTTAGGCTACGTTCCTGAGCAGCAATTCATTTTTTGCTACAACTTTTATCAACATCGGAGGCAGATATGCGTATTCTTTGTTTGGGTGACGTGGTAGGCGAAGAGGGCCTTACCACCATTACCGCCGGCCGTGCCCTCTCCCGCCTGAGAGATTCCCTCGGGGCGGATCTGGTGATCGTCAACGGGGAGAATTCCGCCCCCGGCAACGGGATGACTCCCGATTCCGCCCGGGCGATCTTTGACGCCGGTGCGGATGTGATCACGGGAGGCAATCACACCTGGCGCCGTCGGGAGGTGTACTCCTATCTGGACGATGAGGAATACGTGATCCGCCCCGCCAACTATCCCGATGCGGTGCCCGGCCACGGCTGGTGCATTGCCGACGCCGCCGGTCGGCGGGTACTTGTCCTCAATCTGGCGGGATGCGTGTATATGGAAAGCCTGGTTTCCCCCTTTGACACGGCGGACAAGATTCTGAAAATGAACGAGGGTAAGTACGACGCCGTGATCGTGGACATCCACGCGGAGGCTACCAGCGAAAAGATGGCCTTGGCGCGGTATCTGGACGGGCGGGTGTCCGCCGTATTCGGCACCCATACCCACGTGGCCACCGCGGACGCGCAGGTATTGCCCGGCGGCACGGGCTATATCACGGATTTGGGCATGTGCGGCTCCCACGCGGGGATTCTGGGCGTAGCCACGGAGGATATTCTCCACAAATTCCGCATGAAAACGCCGGTGTATTTCACCCCCGCCAAGGGGCAGTGCGCCATCCACGGTGTGCTGTTTGAGATCGACGGAAACGGAAAGTGCGTGAAGGCAGAAGGCGTCAGATGGCCTGAGTAAGAGCGAACACAGCCTGCCATCTGAGCGAGCCGGACGCGATGACTAAAGTCATCGTTCCGCCGGGAGCGGAATCCCGTCCGTCTCCAAAGAAAATCCCCCAATCCTCCCTGTAACCCATCAAAAATCCACTCGCGCCCTTGTAATAGGGCGCGATTTTTGTTATAATAATTCTGTATATCAAATTCTCCGTGAGGTACCACTATGAAACTTCGCGATCTGATAAAATCCATGGCCGACGGCGATCTGGATACCGCATTTGCCGCCCGCTGCGGCACTCCCCGGGATGTAATGGATAGGGAACCCCAACGGGATAGCCGCCTGGATCTTGTTATGGCCGCTCGCCACACCAAAATGGACAGGTATCGCATTCGGGCTCTCCGCTGTGCTCTACTGTTCTCTCAGCACTACGATCCCGATTCTGCCCGGGAGGTATCCCTTCTTTCCGTCAGCGGTCGGAGCGAGATCTCCGGCAACCACACCGATCACAACCGCGGCCGCGTGATCGCTGCCGCTGTTTCCCTGGACGTGCTGGCGGTGGCCGCACCCCGGGAGGACGGCGTTGTGCGGATCTTCAGCGAGGGATTCGGCGAGGATACCGTATCTCCCGAGGATATCGGGCAGCCGAATCCCGCCGATTTCTTCCAAAGCCGTGCCATCATCGCCGGTATGGAGCGGGCCTTTGTTGACGCGGGATATGGGATCGGCGGTTTTGACGCCGTCATGGTATCAAACGTATTGAAGGGATCGGGTTTGTCCTCCTCCGCCGCTTTTGAGGTGATGGTGGGCAACATTCTCAATCATCTGTACAACGGCGGTCGGGTGTCCAACGTGGAGATCGCAAAAATGGCGCAGTATGCGGAGAACGTGTATTTCGGCAAGCCCTGCGGGCTGATGGATCAGACCGCCTGCGCTGTGGGCGGCCTTGTTGCCATTGACTTTGCCGATCCTGCCCAACCGGTGATTGAAAAACTGGATTTTGATCTGAGCGGTGCGGGCTTTGCCCTCTGCATCACGGACACCGGCGGCAATCACGCCGATCTGAACGAGGATTACGCCTCCGTGCCCGCCGAGATGAAATCGGTGGCGGCGGCGCTGGGGCAACAGGTGCTGCGCCCGCTGACGAAGGCGGACATCGTGAAAAACATTCCCGCTCTGCGGGAATCCTGCGGCGATCGGGCTGTTTTGCGTGCTCTCCATTTTGTGGCGGAGAACGAGCGGGTGGAAAAACAATGTGCGGCTCTCCGTCGGGGGGACGTGGATACGTTCTTTACTTTGGTGCGACAGTCCGGGGATTCCAGCTATCGCTATCTTCAAAACGTCTACACCACGAAAAATGTGGGAGAGCAGGGGCTGTCCCTGGCGCTCTGTCTGACGGAATCCTACCTGACGGATCACGTGGGAGATCGGTGCGCGTGGCGTGTCCACGGCGGCGGTTTCGCCGGCACGATCCAGGCATTCGTACCCCGAGAGGCGGCGGACGGCTACGCCCGGTTTATGGAAGGCGTATTTGGGGCAGGGTCGGTACACGTACTGCAGATCCGTCCGGAGGGAGCTATTCGGCTGGCGTGAGACAGGGATAAGATATCCCGTAGGGCAACCATCGGTTGTCCGTTTATGAAGTCCCATACCCTACGCGGCGGACGTGCATTGCACGCCCCTACAAACGAATTCCTTCCGTAATTCCTCTGAAAATTTCCCGCTCTGTCACGGATTCGTTAATTCCTTGTCATATTGCTTTGGTATAATACCATACTACCCTTTTCGGAAAGGATATTTCCCTTGAAAAACAAACGTAAACTGCGCACGCTTCTTCTTTTGGCGCTGAATTTCATTCTTCTTTTCGCTGTCTATCAGCTATTTCTGCGGGCGGAATCCATGATCGGTACCTACGTGTACCTGATCGCCACCGCCGCGCTGACGATCGCTTATTACATAATCAACCGGGGATTCGGCAGTCCCATCACCGACGCCTCCCTTTTGCCCGCATCCTGGAGCTATAAGGAAAAATGCGACTACGTGGAAACGGTGAAAATCCGCCACGAGAAGGCAAAAGTCCTGTTGTACTGGCTGCTGCCCCTGGTGGTGGTATTGCTGATCGATTTCGCGGATATTTTCCTGCTGGACACCCTGCGGGGGATGATGCGATGATCGAGGCGTACTCCCTGTTCTCCGGCTCCTCGGGGAATGCCACCCTGGTACGGTCGGGGGACACCGCCATTCTCATCGATGCGGGTCGTTCCCGCCGGGCCATCGCCTGCGCTTTGGGATCACTTGGGGTGGAATTTCCGGCGGTAAGCGCCGTTTTCATCACCCACGAGCACACGGATCATATCGGTGCACTCACCCAGATCGCCAAGCACGAGGGAATTTCCGTGCACGCCAGTAGCGGCACGGCGGATGCCCTTGCCCGCCTGGATTTTGTGGGGAGTACCCTGATGCGCCATCCCGTGATTTATAAAGAATCGGTGGGGAATATGACGGTAGAGTCTTTTCCCCTCCCCCACGACAGCGCCTGCCACGTGGGATACGTGGTGCGGGACGAAGAGGGGGACGCAATCTGCATTGCCACGGATATGGGGCACGTCTGTGAGGCGCTTCTTTCTGCCATGACGGGATGCCGCGGGGCGCTGATTGAGGCCAATCACGATATCGATATGCTGAAAACGGGGCCCTACCCCGCTTACTTAAAATCCCGGATTCTTTCCCCGGTGGGGCATTTGTCCAACGGGGATTGCGCCAAGGTGGCGCAGTACGCCTGCCATTTGGGGATCCGTCATCTGGCCCTGGGCCATCTGTCGGAGGAAAACAACACCCCCCGCCTGGCCTACGACACCGTATGTGCCGCGATTCCGTCGGACGTCCGTCTGACGGTATGCGATCGATGCGCGCCCACGCGGATTATGTAGGGATAATCATCGCCATATAGACACCCCACATCGTTCCCCACTTTTTCTTTGACGCGACGGGCGCAAAGAAAAAGTTATCAAAAAGAAACGCCGATACGTGGGGTTATGCACCCCACACCTGCACCACCTTTTTGAAAAAAGGTGGACAAAAACTTTACATAAACGCAAAACATACAAACCAAAGGAAGAGCAACAATGAAAGTCACCATCTACGCCCACGGCACGCTGGCAGAATCCCACTGGCGGGACGCCTGCGGCGAATACATAAAACGGCTCACCCGGCTTTGGCCCACGGCGGTGATCGAGGCGGCGGAATCCCGTCTGCCCCAGAATCCCTCCGAGGGGGAAATCGAGCGGGCTTTGGCCGCCGAGGCAAAGACGGCCCTCGCAAAAATATCTCCCCGGGCCTTTGTGATCGCTCTTTGTATTGAGGGGGATATGCTTTCCTCCCCCCAGCTGTCGAAAAAGATGGAGGACGCCGCCGCCCGCGGCTCGTCGGAGATCGTTTTCCTCATCGGCTCCTCCTACGGACTCCATCCTACCTTAAAACAGCGGGCCGACGCCCGCATCTCCTTCTCCCGCATGACCTTCCCCCATCAGCTGGCTCGGGTGATGCTCCTGGAGCAGATCTACCGCGCCGCCCAGATCGCCCACGGGGCCCCCTATCACAAATGACGAAAGGAACGGATTCGCGTCGATGAAAACACGCAAAATTCTTCTGCGCGCCCTGCGGCGATCCATTCCCGCACTGATTCTGATTGTACTCTGCGCAGCCGTGGCATTGTTTGCCGACGGACGCTATACCTTCTCCTTTTTGCAGGGGGAAACCATTCTTCCCTCCTTCTCCTCACCTTTGGGGGAGGAAGGAGACGCCACCGATCCCGGGGATACTCTGACCCCCGGCGACAAGGATCCCTCAATCCAGGTAACGCTGCCCGGCGCCACGGCGCCGCAAAACGCCCTGTCCCGTCAGGATATCGCCCGCCTGAGCGAGGCTGTCCGCTGGGATATTCCGGGGGCGATGACCTTGATGAGTGAGGGATTCTGGCGATCCCAGCAGAGTTATTCCCAAAACACCACCCTCTTTGCCCTGGCGGGCGGATTCGATTTCACCCCCGCCCATTTCTCCGATTCGGTGGGGGAAAGAGAGACGGTTCGCTACGAGCAGCCCGAGCAGTTCGCCGCGCCCGTAGCCGTATATGAAACGGAAGAATACGACGTACCCGCCATTGAATTGTATATGGGCTATATGCTCCTGCACAAAGGGGGCACCACCCACCTGTATTCTCCCGACGGATTCCGCCTTTTTGCGTATTCCTCGGTGTTGGCAAAGCCCGCCTACACCCGGGATAAGGATGGCAATCCTCTGTTTTTGTACCGCTCCTCCAAAAATTCGGAGTATTCCTACGTTACCGCAGGGGAAACGGAATTCATCCCCTCCGATTACGACGATACGCTCCACGGACGGGGATTGTATTTCGATTACTCCCCCTCCTTCGGTTTGTCGGACAATTCGCTGATGCGCCTCGTGAAGCCCGTCACCACCGTGACCGTAGCTCTCGACGGCACGGAAACGGCGGAGGAATCCATCCTTTGGGCCTACGGCTTCAACCCCAACTGGCGCCGCACCACCTTCCGCTTTAAGACCGCTCTCGATTTCAGCGAAAATCTGGCGGCGGTGACGGAGGAGGACGGCAAGCTGTTCTACATCGGCCCCTACGGCTACGTCACCTTCTACACCGAGCGGCAATACTACTACTCCGAGTGGTACGTGCAGGAGTATCTTCTCCCGCCCCTGAGTGCCGGCCCCGAATCCATCGGCTTCTACTACTACGATCACGGCCTGGTCCGCGCCCGCCGTCAGGTGATCGACTACGCGGCCATGCACTATCGGGACGTGTTCCGCGTGGCGGTGGATGAGGACTTTATGATGGATAAAAACGGCAAGGAATTCCCCCTCCCCGAGGGATACGACATCGTTTCCTACTCCGACGGCGTGATCCTGCTCACCCGGGACGGAAAATACGGCTATATGGATTACACCGGCGCCTGGATCGCCCAGCCCATTTACGACTACGCCCAGCCCTTCTACGAGGGACTGGCTGTGGTAGGATTCGGCGAGGGTGATCGGCTGATGATCGACACGGCGGGAAATATCGTAATCCCCATGGGGGCGTACGATTATATCTCGAATGCGTCCAGCGGCGTGATCGCCGCCTGGCGGGACGGCCACGGATGGGATATTCTGCACAAGATGGCCAAGTTCTCCTGATCCGAACATAGGTTTTCCACACGCTTTTCCACGGCCTGTGGAAAACTCGCCCCTTTTTCTTTGGAAAAACTCCGGTTTTCCACCACAATATGGGGTGGAGGGCATCCGTTCTGCCACCATATGGACGGCAGGACAAGCCCAAAACAACCGTTCTTCTTAAGTTTTCCACAAGGTATCTCACCACCCTCCATTTCCCGACAGAAACTCCACCCACAAACACTCGTGTACGTCCGGAGCCAAGGAGGTTAGTGGGGGTTATAGGGGGCGGAAGGAAACTTCGGCGCTTGAGATGGTTCCTTCCGCCCCCTGCATTAAGGATATAATATTTATTCCAAGAACATCCAACACCTACCCAAACGAGGTTTTTATGAACACGAAATTTCTCCCCGTCACCCCCGAAGAGGTCCGCGAGGCGGGATACGACACCCCCGACTTCGTCTACGTCTTCGGTGACGCCTACGTAGATCATCCCTCCTTCGGCCCGGCGATCATCTCCCGGGTTCTGGAAAAGGAAGGCTTTATGGTGGCCATGCTGCCCCAGCCCGACTGGCGGGACACCACCGATTTCAAGAAATTCGGCCGTCCCCGTCTGGGATTTCTCGTGGCCGGCGGCAACATCGACTCTATGGTGGCTCACTACACCGCCGCCAAAAAGCGGCGCGGTGAGGATTTTTACTCCCCCGGATGCAAGGCGGGGCTGCGCCCCGATCGGGCCACCATCGTTTACTGCAACCGAATTCGGGAGGCCTACGGCGACGTGCCGATCATCATCGGCGGTCTTGAGGCGTCTCTGCGCCGTTTTGCCCACTACGATTACTGGGACAACAAGGTCCGCCGCTCCATCCTCGTGGACTCCCGAGCGGATCTTCTCTCCTACGGTATGGGTGAGGCGTCCATCACCCGCATCGCCCATCTGCTGAATCGGGGAATCCCCGTGAAGAAGATCCGCGACGTGCGGGGCACCGCCTGGCTCGGGCGGCGGGGCGATGCTGTCCACTTCCCCTGTGCCATGGGCACGACGGAGGAAGGGGAGCCCAAGGGATATGAATACGACCGTTTGAAGACGGACAAGCGGTCTTACGCCAAGGCTTTTGCCGTCCAGTATCAGAACAACGACGCCATCTGCGGTAAAGCCATCGTGGAATATTACGACGATCGGATGCTGGTGGCCAACCCGCCCATGCCTCCTTTGGAGACGGAGGAGTTGGATGCGGTGTATGCCCTGCCCTACACCCGCACCTATCACCCCATGTACGAATCGATGGGCGGCGTTCCCGCCATCTCCGAGGTGAAATTCTCCATCACCCACAACCGCGGGTGCTTCGGCGGATGCAATTTCTGTGCCCTGGCCTACCATCAGGGACGCTCCGTGCGGGCGAGATCTGTTGAAAGCTGTGTGGCGGAGGCGAAGGAAATCGCCGCTATGCCCGATTTCAAGGGATATATCCACGACGTGGGCGGTCCCACCGCCAACTTCCGCGGCCCCGCCTGCGAGAAACAGAGAGAGCACGGCGTGTGCATGAACAAGCGGTGCCTGGTACCGAAGCCCTGCTCCCAGATGAAGACGGATCACTCCGATTACATCCGACTGCTTGAGGCCATCGAAGCGGTGCCGGGAGTGAAAAAGGTATTCATCCGCTCCGGTATCCGATTCGACTACATGATGGCGGACAAAAAGGACGATTTCTTCCGCAAGCTGGTGCGGGATCACGTGAGCGGCCAGTTGAAGGTAGCGCCGGAGCACTGCTCCTCGGGTGTTCTTGCCTGCATGGGCAAGCCGGACGTGGCGGTGTACGATGCGTTCCGTGAGAAATTCCACAAGCTCTCCGAGGAGGCGGGGCTGAAGCAGTTCCTCGTGCCCTATCTGATGTCCTCCCATCCGGGAAGCACGTTGGACGATGCCATCGAACTGGCTTTGTACACGAAGCGGATCGGTCTCGCGCCGGAGCAGGTGCAGGATTTTTATCCCACCCCGGGCACGGCCTCCACGGTGATGTACTACACGGGACTGGATCCCTTTACGATGAAGGAAATCTACACCCCCACGGATTACGGCGAAAAGCGGCTGCAGAGGGCATTGCTCCAGTGGCGGCGGCCGGAAAACCGGGCGCTGATTCGGGAAGGTCTGCTCCGTGCCGGTCGGG
>JBGVJO010000080.1:0-2867 GCA_045129535.1 Eubacteriales bacterium | reverse complement strand
CTTCCCGGTGTATGGGCGGCTGAAATTCTCCCACAGAACTGGATACGGATTCTCTTTGGTATAATGCTGATCTTCGCGGGAATCCGCGCCTTTTTCACAAAGTCCGATAAAATGGGCAAAACACCGAAAAAATCCCGCTGAAATATTTAGAAATATTTCGATTATGCTATTTACAAAGGCGTTTCATTGTGGTATAATACACTACGGTTGTGCCGCAAACTCGGCTTTCGGATAAAAGGTTCTTATTACGGAACACTTTCACCCACCGATTTCTTGGTTTCGCGGCGTAATACATTATTTTTTTGAGGTGAATATCATGGAAAAGGAAATCAAGCAGCAGATTATCGAGAAGTACAAGACCCACGAGGGTGACACCGGTTCTCCCGAAGTACAGATCGCCGTTCTGACCTACCGCATCAACTCCCTGAACGAGCATCTGAAGGTGAACAAGAAGGATCACCACAGCCGTCGCGGCCTTCTGAAGATGGTTGGTCATCGTCGCAGCCTCCTGAACTACCTGGCTAAGAACGATATCGAGCGTTACCGCGCCATCATCGAGAAGCTGGAAATCAGAAAGTAATCGACTCGGCTACTGTCTGCCGGTTTTCCGCCGCTCAGCGGCAATCGACACAGGCGATACGAGCTGCGGCAGGCTGTAAAACAGCAGCTTGACGCAGCTTGTTTTTCGTTTGTACTCCTCCCCTGCACTTATCCGTATCAGGACCGAGGCTTAGCTGTTAAATCTGTGCCTGCCTGTCAGGCGCGCATTTAAGCGCTAAACCTCACCATCCATCACGGATACCGCGCGTGCGGCATCTCCGTAAGAGCGAGATTACGGAAGAATGAGTTGTTCTCGTAAATCAAAATTAAGGATTGGTAAAGCGAAATGTTCGAAAATTTCAGAACTTTCTCCTACGAGTTTGCCGGTCGTCCTCTCACTGTTGAGACCGGTAAAATGGCAGGTTTGGCTAACGGCTCCTGCCTTATCCGCTACGGCGGCACCGCAGTTCTCTGCTGCGCTACCGCATCCGAGCGTCCCCGTGACGGTATCGACTTCCTGCCTCTGTCCGTTGACTTTGAGGAGCGTCTGTACTCTGTAGGCCGCATTCCCGGCAGTTTCAACCGCCGTGAGGGCCGTCCCGGCGAGAAGGCCATTCTGACCTCCCGCGTAATCGACCGTCCCATCCGTCCTCTGTTCCCCAAGGATCTGCGCAACGACGTAAACCTGGCTCTGACCGTTCTCTCCGTGGATCACGATTGCTCCCCTGAGATCGCAGCTATGGTTGGTGCGTCCATCGCCCTGTCCATCTCCGATATTCCGTGGAACGGACCTATCGGTGGCGTATTCGTAGGTCTGACCGAGGAAGACGGCATTGTTATGAACCCCACTGCCGCTCAGCGTGAGAAGAGCACGCTGGAGCTGACCGTTGCCGCATCCGAGAAGAAGGTCGTTATGATCGAGGCCGGCGCAAAGGAAGTTCCCGATGACGTTATGTTCGACGCCATCATGAAGGCTCACGAGGAAATCAAGAAGCTGCTGGTATTCATCAACGAGATCATCGCTGCTGTGGGCAAGCCCAAGTTCGATTACCCCTCCTGCGAGGTAGATCACGATCTGTACGAGAAGATCGAGGAATACTGCATCGATGCCGTTCGCATCGCACTGGATACCGACGACAAGAACGTACGCGACGAGCGTATGGCTGTCATCACCGAGAACGTATACAACGAGTTCGATGGCGGCGACCCCGATATGCACGTCGTTATCAACGAGATCCTTTATAAGATCCAGAAGTTCGTGGTTCGCCGCTGGCTCCTCGACGAGGGCAAGCGTGTTGACGGTCGCCGTCTGGACCAGATCCGTCCTCTGGCCGCTGAGGTTGCACTGCTTGAGCGCACCCACGGTTCCGGTATGTTCACCCGTGGACAGACTCAGGTTCTGACCATCGCTACTCTGGGTTCCCTGACCGACGCTCAGCTGCTGGACGGCATCTCCGAGGAGACCGAAAAGCGCTATATGCACCACTACAACATGCCCGGTTACTCCACCGGTGAAGCTAAGTCCTCCCGCAGCCCCGGACGCCGCGAGATCGGCCACGGTGCACTGGCTGAGAGATCCCTGATTCCCGTTCTTCCCTCCAAGGAAGAGTTCCCCTACACCATCCGTCTCGTATCCGAGGTTATCAGCTCCAACGGTTCCACCTCTCAGGCTTCCGTTTGCGGCTCTACTCTGGCACTGATGGATGCCGGTGTGCCGATCACTGCTCCCGTTGCCGGTATCTCCTGCGGTCTGATCACCGAGGGCGACCGCTGGATGACCATGATCGACATTCAGGGTCTTGAGGACTTCTACGGCGATATGGACTTCAAGGTAGCCGGTACTCACAAGGGTATCACCTCCATCCAGATGGACCTGAAGATCGACGGTCTGACCCCCGAGATCATCAAGCAGGCTCTGGAAGTAACTCACAAGGGCCGCGACTACATCATCGATGAAGTAATTCTGAAGGCTATCGACGCTCCTCGTCCGCAGGTTTCCGAGTATGCTCCCAAGATGATCACCATGAAGATCGCTGTGGAGAAGATCGGTGACGTTATCGGACCCAAGGGTAAGGTAATTCAGAAGATCGTTGCCGACACCGGCGCGAAGATCGACATCGAGGACGACGGCAGCGTATTCATTTCCGGTATCGATATGAACGGCATTGAGGCCGCACGTGCGATCATCGCCGGCATCGTATTCGAGCCCGAAGTAGGCGCTATCTACACCGGCCGTGTAACCCGCATCATTCCGATCGGCGCATTCGTTGAGTTTGCTCCAGGTAAGGAAGGCATGGTTCACATCTCCAAGCTGGACAACAAGCGTA
>JBGVJO010000079.1:0-3393 GCA_045129535.1 Eubacteriales bacterium | reverse complement strand
ATCATTATTCAATCAGCATTGCCTATTATACCACATTAAAATGCGGAATGCAAGCCTTTTTTCATTTTTGTTCGCAATTATTTGCGCAAAGTTTTCACAAATGCTTCCATTCTGTCCAACGCCTTGGAAATATGTTCCACGGAATAGGCGTAGGAGATGCGGGCGAAGCCCTCGCCGCACGCCCCAAAGGCACCGCCGGGCACGATGGCCACATCGAACTCGGTCAGAAGTCGCTGGCAGAACTGCTCGCTGGTGAGACCGAAGCCGGAAATGTTGGGGAAGACATAGAAGGCGCCCTCCGGCTCAAAGCAAGGCATGCCCAAAGCCCGCAGACCGGACGTGAGGTACCGACGGCGGCGGTTGTATTCCGCACGCATCATCGCAACGTCCTCATCTCCGTTGCGCATAGCCTCGATGGCGGCAAACTGGGCGGTGGTGGGGGAGCTCATAATGCCGAACTGGTGAAGCTTCAGCATCTGGGCGGACAAAGGCGCGGGGGCGCACAGATATCCCATACGCCAGCCGGTCATGGCATACGCCTTGGAGAATCCGCTGGCCAAAATCGTCCGCTCGGTGAGGCCGGGCACGGCAGCGCAGGAGCAATGCTCCCGACCGTAGGTCAGCTCTGCATAGATCTCGTCGGACAGAATAAGGACGTTTGTGCCGCGGAGCACTTCCTCCAGGGCCACAAGATCCTCTTTTGTCATAATAGCGCCGGTGGGATTGTTGGGATACGGCAGCACCAGCAGCTTGGTTTTGGGAGTCAAAGCCGCCCGCAATTCCGCAGCGGTCAGCTTGAAATTATTTTCTTCTTTGGTTTCGATGATTACGGGCACGCCGCCTGCCATACGGGCCAGAGGCTCGTAGCAAACGAAGGCGGGCTGAGGAATGATCACCTCGTCTCCCGGCTCGAGGAGGGAGCGGAAGGTAATATCAATCGCTTCGCTTCCGCCTACGGTGACGATGATCTCCTTCATGGGATCGTACTTCACCCCAAAACGGCGATCCAGATAGCCGGCGATCTCCTGACGGAGTTCCGCCAGGCCGGCGTTGGCGGTATAGTAGGTCTTACCCTTTTCCAGGCTGTCAATGCCTGCCATACGGATATGCCAGGGCGTCACGAAGTCCGGCTCACCTACGGTCAGGGAGATTGCCTGGGGGTTGCTGGACACCAGATCAAAAAACTTACGGATACCCGAGGGTTTGATATCCTGTACGTGGGAAGGAATGAGAGATGCGTAGTCGATCATCAGAGAACCTGTCCTCTCTCATCCACGGGGCCGGCGCCGTACACGACGCCCTTGTCCTTATATTTCCGCAGAACGAAATGGGTGGCGGTGGAAATCACGTCCTCGATGGGAGCCAGCTTCATTGCCACGAAGTAGGCCACCTCTTTCATCGTCTTACCCTCGATCATCACGGCCAGATCAAAGCCGCCGGACATCAGATACAAACTCTCCACTTCAGGATAGTTATAGATCTTCTCCGCTACGCGGTCAAAGCCACGGTCTCTTTGGGGAGTGATCTTCACCTCAATCAAAGCATTAACAGACTCACGGTCCGTCTTATCCCAGTCGATGATGGCTTTATAGCCCAGGATCACCCGATCCTGCTCGTACTTATCGATCATAGCACGGATGTCGCCGGATTCCTTATCCAGCATCATGGAAAGCTGCTCTGCACTCAGGCGGGCGTTGTCTTCCAACAGTTTCAATACTTCATTCATCGTTTCTTACCTCTTTATGTATAGAGTTGTCTCATTTCCGATTTTCTTCAATGCGGGACATGATCCGCTCAAAGGACAAACCGTATTTCTCGGCAATGTCCCGTGCGTAGCTCTTTCCGTCGGGACGGGCGCGCCGCACCTTGAAGGATCGCTCACCCTCGCTGATGGCGGCCACCATATTATCGATCTTCACGCCGCCCCGGGGCACGCATTCTCCGTTGATCCGATCCACGGACGCGGCCAGATCGTGCAGATGGGTGGAGAAAATGCAGCGGCAGCGGGCCATGGAGAAGCCCTGGAGCACCTCACCCGCGATATAGGATGCCTCGTAGGAGCCGGTGGAGGAGAGGGATTCATCCAGCAGTGCCAGACCGTATTCGGTCAGAGTTTCAAAGATGCTGTTCAGGCGGGCACATTCCTCGCCCAGACGTCCCTTGTCGATGGTATCCTCCGATCCCGTGGGGAAATGGGTGTAGATGCAGTCGCAGGGGCTGATGACCGCGCTTTCCGCGCAGACGTACAAGCCCAGCTGGGCCATCACGAAGGCCAGGCCCACGGCACAGGTGGTAACGGATTTACCGCCTCGGTTGGGGCCGGTGATCACGAAGATCATTCCCTCCTCATCGAAGGAGAAATCGTTGGGAACCGTTTCCCCGCCGATCTTGAGAGCCACAACGGGATTTTGCAGATTGCGGGCAGTGAAGGATTTTTCCGCCATCGGACGAATCTCGGGACAGCAGAGCGTGCAGCCCTGCTCTCTAAGGCGAGCCATCAGCTCGGACGCCTTCACGACGAACTCGATCTCCGGCATCATACGAATGAGGAAGTCCGTGTTCTCCAGCACGTACATCTGCACCACCTTCCGCCAGGAGCGGATGGAGGTTTTGAATACCTCATTGATAGCGGAATTGAAGGCAAAGGACAGAGCCATCTGCTGATTCTCGCTCTGATTGCGACGGAAAGGCACCAGCGACGCGATGCAGGTCATATCGTCGTTTTTGAAATCCAGGCGGAGGATATTATCCAGAATCTCGCCGGATTTGAAATATTCATTATTGATTGAGAGCACGCCGGCGTGCTCGGGGCGAAGCTGGGAATCCAGATTCACACCTACGGTGATGCTCTTGATCTCCCGCACGCGCTTGGTCAGCTCGTTCAGCTTTTCGTTCAGCTCTTTATAATACTCGCTCTCCGTCAGGTGGCGGATCCGATCCGCAAAGCGGCGGAACGCGGGGCTCTTAAGCGTATCCGCAATAGGCAGAAGCCCGTTTTTCAGATGCTCCATAAGAGAGGTGTACAATTCCACCTCCGTGATGCTGTACAGATAGGCTTCGGTGGAATCCCCGTGGTCACTTCCCATACGGCGCAATTCGGTGATGTCACTGAGCAGGGGCAGCATCTTGAGCAGCACTCTTGCCAATTCCGGATTCTGTGCCATATCGGCGAAGGTCTGTTGGCGGTAGCGGATCGTTTCCACGTCGCAGGTGAAAAAGCTTCCGATATCGCTGTTTTTCAAATCGATCAGATAATACAGTTCCAGCTGCTCTGCCGTCACATCGCTGAGACGGGCACCGCCCTCTCCCAGACCGGCACGGCGCATACTTTCCCCGTCCGGATACAACAGACTGATATCCGACACGTCGATCATTTCAGCCATACTTACCTCT
>JBGVJO010000078.1:0-2664 GCA_045129535.1 Eubacteriales bacterium | reverse complement strand
GCGTTTCTTGCGGGCCGTATCCATCCGCCGTGCCTTCTTTGCCCGTCTCCAAAAGATCTGCCGGGAAAAGGGATACACCCTCTCACCGGTGAAGCGTCCTTATCTGTCAGCCTTCTTTTTTCCGGAGGGGGAAAGCTTTCGGGTGGATACCGGGCGCAAAACCTACTCCTGCAAGATGATTGGCGGCACGCAGAAATATCTTCCTATGGTGCTGTATCCCGACGGAAACGGCCACTACAGTCACATTATAAGACTATATAAGGTGGAGATTCTCCGATACGAAACCTGGTTCACCTTTGGATATGATTCCGATGCCACTCAGGTTCTGATCGTCAACCCCATTCCCAAAAAGGTGTGGAGCCGGGACGTAGGTAAAACGTTCCTGCTGGACAACGGTGACAGGGTAGGCAAATTCCGCTTTTACGCGGGCACTGCATTCCTCAACGCCCTGGAGAGGGAATGTGTAGATTGGTAAATACTAAAGCCATCGCCGATAGGCGATGGCTTTTCTTTATTCTATAATTTCTTCTGCGTAGCGTACGGCTTCCATGGCGTCCTTGGCGTATTTGTCCGCACCGATCCGATCGGCGTAGTCGCGGGTCAGCACCGCACCGCCTACGATGATCCTGCACCGGGGTGCAGCCTTGTGCAGCTGCCGTATGGTTTCCTCCATAGCGGGGACGGTGGTGGTCATCAGGGCGCTCAGTCCGACCAGGGGGGCGTGATGGGACACAACTGCGTCCACGACTGCCTTGGTGGGCACGTCCTTGCCCAAGTCGATCACGTCGAATCCGTAATTCTCCAGTAGCAGTTTCACGATGTTTTTTCCGATATCGTGAATGTCCCCGTGGACGGTGGCGATGACGATGGGGCCGCGCTTCGCCGTATTTCCGCTGCCAGCCATTTGGGATTTGATTACCTCAAAGGCAGCCTTGGCGGCCTCGGCGCTCATAAGAAGCTGGGGCAGATAGACGGTCTTTTTCTCAAACCCTTCGCCCACCGTGTTCAGTGCAGGGATAATATCACCGTTTACGATGTCCAAAGGCCGGGCGGTGACCAAGAGAGACTTCGTGATCTCTGCCGCCTTGTCCTTGAAGCCTTTGATGATGGCACGCTGCAATTCGCTGGCACCGTCTGATGCCGTATTATCCGTGACTGACGAGGTGGGGGCAGATGCAGCTACCGCAAAAGAAGCCGCCTTGTCGATATACTCCGCACAATTCTCGTCCAGCCCCGCCAGTGCCCGGTAGGCGTAGTACGTTTTCATCATATCGGGGGAGTAGGGATTCATAATAGCGGCAGACAAACCGCTCGCCAAAGCAAGAGCAAAGAACGTGCCGTTCACCGCATCCCGATTCGGCAGCCCGAAGGATACGTTGGACACACCCAGAGAGGTATGACATCCCAATTCGCTTCGGATGCGGCGGAGAGATTCCAGCGTAGCTAAAGCCGCCCGGTTGTCCGCACTGACCGTCATAGCCAGCGTGTCAAACACAATATCCTTTTTCGCAATGCCGTATTCCGCCGCCACGGCAAGTATCTTCTCAGCGATGGCCACGCGGCCGTCAGCCGTATCGGGAATACCGTCCTCGTCCAGCGTCAAGGCGACTACCACGCCGCCGTATTTTTTGAGTAGCGGGAAGATGGCATCCATACTCTCCCGTTTGCCGTTCACGGAGTTGATCATAGCCTTACCGTTGTATCGGCGCAGGGCAATCTCCATGGCACGGGGATCGGCGGTATCGATCTGTAAGGGAAGGGCGGTGACGGCCTGCAATTCGCATACGGCTGACGTGAGCATTTCCCCTTCGTCAATTTCGGGCAAGCCCACGTTCACATCCAGTACGTGAACGCCGGATTCTTCCTGTTTTACACCTTCCGACAGAATATAATCCATATCCTTTTCCAGCAGTGCCTGCTTGAAGCGCTTCTTTCCCGTGGGGTTGATCCGCTCGCCGATAAGGATCGGACTATCGCCAAACACCACCGCATGGGTGTAGGAGGAAACGACCGTGACGTTCTTTTCCGTTACAGGGACAGGGCAAAGTTTTGCGGTATTTTTCGTCAAAGCACGGATGTATTCCGGCGTGGTGCCGCAGCATCCGCCGATCACACGCACGCCAGCACGAACCAGATCGGTGAGTGACTCCGCAAAGGATTCCGGATTCACATCGTATACGGTAACCCCGTCAACAACTCTGGGCAAGCCGGCATTGGGCTTCAGAATTACTGGCACGGATGCGCAGGACAAAAGCTCCTCAACTACACTCCGCAGCTGATCGGGTCCGAGTGAACAGTTGGCACCAATGGCGTCCGCTCCCAATCCCTCCAGCATCGCTGCCATGGCGGACGGCGTGGCCCCCGTCATCAGCTTGCCGTCCTCGCCGTAGGCGTTGGACACCAATACGGGAAGATCGCAATTTTCCTTCGCCGCCAAAAGCGCGGCCTTGGTTTCGTAGGAATCGTTCATCGTTTCAATGAGGATCAGATCCACGCCGCAGGCGGCACCGATCCGCACGGTTTTTGCGAACACCTCCACCGCATCCTCAAAATCCAAGTCTCCCAAGGGTTTGAGCAGTTTTCCTGTGGGGCCGATATCCAAGGCGATATACTTCGGCTGCTCCCCGCCCGATGCATCCCGTGCCGCCTTGGCATTCTCTACCG
>JBGVJO010000077.1:0-1236 GCA_045129535.1 Eubacteriales bacterium | reverse complement strand
GCATACAATTACGACGTGTGGGCATCTCCCGAGGGGGAAATGGCGGAGCAGATCACCTTCGCCCGGAGCGAGTTGACCTACCGGGGCAGTATATTCTACGGCTACGACGAGATCCGCCGCAACGCTTTTTCCCTCCGTGAGGAGCTGCAGGAGGCGTACAGCCGTAATATAATTTACGCAGATCCTTCGCCTACCGGCGAGGCACCGAGCGTGGCCTCACCGCCAAGCGGCACTTTCGTGAATGCACCCGGGACGTATCTGATCGGTTCGTCCTCCCCGGACAAGCCCCTCACTATGAACGGTCGGAAGGTCAACCGCACCCGCGGCGGATATTTCTCCGTGTACGTGGATTTGTCGGAGGGCGAGAATACCTTTGTTTTTGAGCAGGACGGTGCCCGCTATATCCATACGGTTTACGGCGGAGTGGCGCCCTCGTCTATGCAAGCATCAGCGCCGACAGGCGGCTGAGGTGTGTATAACAGATTAAAGAAAGAGGTACGCAATGTATAAGATTCTTGTGGTCGATGATGAAGAAATGATCCGTCGGCTGATTGCCAAATACGCTACCTTTGAGGGGCATACGGTGGTAGAAGCCGGTGACGGAATGGAAGCGGTGCGGCTGTGCCGCGAGGGCGGATACGATATCCTCATCCTCGATATTATGATGCCGGAGCTGGACGGATTTTCTGCCTGCCGGGAGATACGAAAATTTTCCGATATCCCGATCATTATGCTCAGCGCCCGCGGCGAGGAATACGATAAGATCAACGGATTTGGTCTGGGCGTGGACGATTACGTGGTGAAGCCCTTTTCTCCCAAGGAGTTGATGCTGCGGGTGGATGCGGTGATGAAGCGTGTCCGTGCTTCCGCCAAACAGACGGAGGACGTATCCGCCAACGAGATCGTGGATCTGGGTGGGCTGAAGGCCGATATTACCGCACGCATCGTGTACATCGACGGAGAGCGTGCCGATATGTCCCCGAAGGAATACGAGTTGTTTTTCTATATGCTGAAAAACAGAAATATTGCTTTGTCCCGGGACAAGCTTTTGTCCGAGGTGTGGGGCTACGATTACTTTGGTGACGATCGCACGCTGGATACCCATATTAAGCTGCTTCGCCGCAGTTTGGGTAAATATGCGGATTACATCGTTACGCTCCGCGGCGTGGGCTATCGCTTCGATACGGGTAAGATCTTATGAGAGACGTGAGAAAAACCTCCCCCCGTTATACCGGA